>JASLDB010000249.1 GCA_030151665.1 Neisseriaceae bacterium | reverse complement strand
GACAGCTTGGCTGCGAATACTTTCGCGGTTGCCAGTAAAGTGTTTATGGGTTGCCCAAATGCGTTGTTTGCTGGCCAAACCAAACCACACTGTACCAATGGGTTTGGCTTCCGTGCCACCAGTAGGACCAGCAATGCCTGAGATGCTAATGGCAAAATCAGATTTTGATTGCACCAAGGCCCCCAAGGCCATTTCACGGACAACTTCTTCACTGACTGCGCCAAAGGCGGTTAATGTTTGTTCAGATACATTGAGCATCTGTACCTTGGCTTCATTGCTATAGGTGATGTAACCCATGTTAAACCATTCTGAGCTGCCAGGTAGGCGAGTGAGCTGGGCCGATAATAGGCCACCTGTACACGATTCAGCTGTGCTGACTTTGATTTTTTTGGCTTCTAACTGCTCAGTAATGTTTTTTAACAAAGTATTAAACATGGTGGTCCCTGTAATATTGAATCAAGCCATTGGTGGATGAATCATGTTGTAGATGGGTATTGTGTTGACTCAGTTCTGGTTCAATGGCTGCTGCTAGCACTTTACCATATTCAACACCCCATTGGTCAAAAGAGTTAATACCCCAAATAACCCCTTGAACGAAAACTTTATGCTCATAAGCAGCCAAAAGCATACCTAGGTTGAAAGGGGTGATGCTTTCAATTAAAAAGGTGTTGCTGGGTTGATTGCCATGAAAGCGTTTCTGTGGCATGAGTGCATCACGCTCAATATTACTTAAAGGGCTATTTTGTAATTCTTGATAGACTTGTGCCTCCGTTTTTCCTTGCATTAAGGCTTGTGCTTGTGCCAAAGCATTGGCAACCAAAACATGATGCTGGCGTTTGGCATGGGTGTGTCCATTAACAGGAACCAAGAAGTCACATGGAATGAGCCGAGTACCTTGGTGCAAGAGTTGAAAAAAAGCATGTTGGCAATTAACACCTTCTTCACCCCAAATAATCGGACCTGTATCAAAGTCTAGGCATGAGCCTTGGCGACCATAGCGCTTACCATTGCTTTCCATGTCTAATTGTTGTAAATGAGCAGGAAAACGACGTAAACCGTGGTCATAAGGAATAACAGCATGGCTGTGGGCTGCATAAAATGTGTTGTACCATAGACCAATTAGCCCCATGAGCACAGGAATATTCTGTTCAAATGGGCTATTGAAAAAATGCTCATCCATGGCTTTGGCACCAGCCAAAAAATCCAAAAATTGGTTGCGACCAATCGCACACATCAACACCAAGCCAATACTGGACCACACAGAATAGCGACCACCTACCCAGTCAAACATGGGAAAAATAGATTGGCTATTGATACCAAAAGTCACCGCTTTGTCTTGGGCGCTGGTAACAGCCACAAAATGCTGGCCTATGGCGCTTGTTGGCTCAGTTTGTAAGAACCAATTTTTAGCAGCTTGGGCATTAAGCAAGGTTTCAGGGGTGGTGAAAGACTTGCTAGCAACGATAAATAAAGTGGTTTGTGGGTTTAATTGTGCCAACAATTGTTGTAGTGGTGTGGCATCGACATTGGCAATAAAATGCAGATTCAGCTGGTTGCAGTGATAATGCTTTAAAGCCAACGCTGCCATTTGAGGGCCCAAGTCAGAGCCACCAATACCGATATTGACAATGTCGGTAATGGGTAAGCCTGCGTGTCCAGTGTATTCTTTTTGATAAATACTTTGAGCAAATGCCAAAGATTTTTCTAAGGCTGCTTGAATATCAGGGACCACATTGCGGCCATCGACTTGGATGTTTGCATCACCAGTTGCGCGCAAAGCTGTGTGCAATACAGCACGGTTTTCACTGGCATTGATTTTTTCACCGGTGCGCATTTTATGCATCCACTCTTGCAGTTTGGCTGTTTTGGCCAACTGGGTGAGCAGTTGCAAGGTTTCTGTGGTGATGCGGTTTTTACTGTAGTCAAACAACAAGCCATTTAAGCGAATGTGCATTTTAGAGAAACGCAGTGGATCTTGTTCAAATAAATCACGCATGTGTAAATATTTGGTTGCTCGTTGATGCTGGTGTAGTTGCGCCCAGACACTGGTTTCGTTAATGGCTGTGTGTTGATCTAGCATATGTCATTGGTCTAATTTCAAGAAGTTATCACGGTAATAGCGCATTTCCTCAATACTCTCAAGGATGTCATCTAAAGCTTGGTGCGCACCACGTTTGACCACGCCTTTGGCAATGGCAGGATGCCAACGTCGGGCGAGTTCTTTTAAAGTTGATACGTCCAAATTGCGGTAGTGGAAATAACTTTCTAATTTGGGCATATAGTGAGCCATAAAACGGCGATCTTGGTGGATGGTGTTGCCACACATGGGTGATATTTTTTCAGGGACCCATTGAGCCATGAAATCCAAAAGGGCATCTTCAACTTGCGCTTCGGTCAAAGTGGATGCTTTGACACGCTCAGTCAAGCCAGTTCGACCATGGGTTGATGTATTCCAAGCATCCATATTGTCCATGATTTCGCTGCTTTGGTGTACAACGAAAATATCTGATTGTGCCAAGGTATTGAGATTTTTGTCTGTTATAATCATGGCGACTTCAATGATTTTATCGCTGTCTGGGTTCAAGCCTGTCATTTCCATGTCAAGCCAGACTAAATTTTCGGCATTTTGCATGCGTTTTTGCCTTTATTAATGGTGAAATAATAATGTATGCCGTATTGTGCAGCAGCCTTGGCGATTTATCAACCAAGCCCGTTAATATGCCACACAAGGCATGTGTTTATTTTCAACCCGATAACCATGGGAAATGTATGATACAAGGACTGTTTTTGTTGTTTTTTGTGTTAAATACGCTGGGTAAATTGTATTTGTCCATTCGGCAAAGCAAAGCAGTGTTAATGAATCGGGGTTTTGTACCCGATGCTTTTGAAAAAACGGTCAGTCTAGAAGAACATCAAAAGGCAGCTGATTATACGTTGGCCAAACAACGATTAGCTCGATACGATATTTTATTTCAAGCATTATTGCTTTTGGTATTGACTTTGGGTGGTGGCTTAAACTTATTGGCTGCCTTGTCCATGAAATGGTTGAGTCATCCGATTGGTCAAGGTGTGTTGTTAATTGTCTTGTTCTCTATCGTATCGTCTATATTGTCATTGCCATTTGCGCTTTACCAAACCTTTGGCATTGAAACCCGTTTTGGCTTTAATAAATCTTCTGTGGCGACCTTTTTTGCAGATCAAGCCAAAGGTTTATTGCTGGGCGCATTGATTGGCGTGCCATTGTTGTTTGCGGTGATCTATTTAATGGGTGCCATGGGAGATATGTGGTGGATGTATGTTTGGCTTTTGTGGTTGGCATTTTCCTTGCTTCTCATGTGGGCATACCCAAAATGGATTGCACCCATCTTTAATCAATTTAGCCCATTGGATAATGTGGCGTTGAAAGCGCGTATCGAAGCTTTATTACACCGGACTGGTTTTCAAAGCAATGGTGTATTTGTGATGGATGGTTCTAAGCGATCAGGACATGGCAATGCTTATTTTACGGGTTTGGGCAGGCAAAAGCGCATTGTCTTTTTTGATACTTTATTAGACTCTTTGAGTGATAGTGAAGTGGAAGCGGTATTGGCGCATGAATTGGGGCATTTCAAGCACAAGCATAT
>JASLDB010000237.1 GCA_030151665.1 Neisseriaceae bacterium | reverse complement strand
GACTGATTTTTTCTTCACTTGCCACTTTTTTAGCAAGATTTTTTTCATCACGACTGGCTTGCTGATAAATTTGATTTTCAGCAACCACTTCATTAACTGCTTCGGTAATGGCTTTTTCAAAATTCAAGCGGCTCAATTCATATTCAGCTTCAGAAATCTTCATATTCCATTTTACTTTTTGCCAATCCAAAAAAGGCAAATTAATATTGACACTGCCTACACCAATGGGAAACTGCAAAGCAGAACCGATTTTTTGATTGCTGCTATTGACCACGGTACTCAAACTGATGCTGGGATACCATTCTTTGCTACTGGCTTGCCAAGTTTTAAAACCTTGTTGCAATCTAAATTCTGCCGCCCGCAAATCAGGTCGATTGGCAATAACGGACACGGGTACATTTAAATTTACACCCAACGCTTGAATATCTTGCAATGGCTTAATTTGAATATGAGCCGAATCAGTGCTTTTTAAGTTCAATAAATTATTCAAAGCCTGAATACTTTGTGTCTGCTGCTTTTGTAAAGACAATAACTGACTGTGTGAATTTAACAAACTTTGTTCAGCTTGGTGTACTTCAATACTGGCCACTTTACCCAATTGGTATTTGCTTTTGGTTATTTTTTGCAACGATTGGTACGTTTGAATGGTTTGCTGATTGCTCTTGATTTGTGCATCCAAAAAAGACAGCTGAAAATACACATCAATCACAGCATAAATCGTCGCCAAACGCATAGCAGCTTTATCAGCAATACTGGCTTGGTATGCCCATTCTTTTGCACTTTTACTGTTAGCGAGTTTTTGCCACACATCAACTTCATAACTCACGCCCAAACTGCCACCATAACTGCGTTGGCTTGAACCACCACTTCTCAAATCTTGCTTCACTGAACCTGTCAAAGAACCTGACAAGGTGGGATTTAAATTGGCACCAACCAAATTGGCTTGGTAAAGGGCTTGATTGACTCGAATGGCACTGGCTGCCAAATCAGTGTTATTGGCCAATGCCAATTCAACCAGACGATTAAGTTCTGTATCGTGATAACCATGCCACCACGCTTCATCAACAGCATAACGACCCTGAATATCAGTACTTAAACCCAATGCTGCACTGGCACTACTGGGTGGCGCACTCACACTGCTACATGCGGTTAAGGCTGCGCTCAAACACAATAAATAGCCTATTTGCTTTAAACGCATAGTATTGGTTGGTTTTTTGTTGGTTTTCATCATTAGTCTCGACTCAAGGCATCTATTGGGTTTAATTTTGAGGCATTTTTAGCTGGCATAAAGCCAAACAACACGCCAATCAAGGTTGAGCAGCTCAAAGCCAAAATAATGGAGCCCGTCGAAAACAACAATTGAAAATCCTTCGACACACTGTTAAAGCCCCAACCTATCAAAAATGACAAGCCAACCCCCACCAAGCCACCAATAATACAAATCAAAATGGCTTCAATTAAAAACTGTGACAAAATATTGTTTTGCCTGGCACCAATGGCCATGCGCACACCAATTTCTTTGGTTCGTTCTGTCACTGACACCAGCATAATATTCATCACACCAATCCCGCCGACCACCAATGAAATCATGGCAATGGACGTAATCAATAAGCGCATCACTGCTGTTGTGCTTTCAACAGCTTGTTTAATGCTATCGCTATTAAAAGTAAAGAAGTCTTTTCGGCCATGTTTTTTGGTTAATAGCTCTGTCAAACTGTCTTCTGCCATGGTTGGGTTTACCCCTTCTTTGACTTTAACAATAATGCTATTAATGTAACGATCGCCCGTGATTTTATTCATCACCGTGGTGTAAGGCGCCCAAAGGTTTAAGCTATTGCCTCGAATCACTGGAGAATCTTGTTGTGCCAAGATACCAATAATCTTCAATGGACGACCTTGAAACAAAATCACCTTGCCCAAAGGATCTTCGCCATTGGGGAATAATTCTTTAATTGTATTTTGATCAACCACAGTCACAGAAGCATTGTTGCTAATATCATCAGCATTGATAAAACGACCCGTGTCTAATTTTAAGCCATAAACATTGTTATAAAGTGCACCCACACCGCTGACATTGGCATTGGCATTGATGTTGGCATAGACCACACTGCCTGAACTACTGGCACTGGGCGTTGAACCATCCAAATAGCTTTGGCGATTCAAGACCCGCATATCGTCCACGGTTAAACTTTTTACTCGCCCTGAACGGGCATCACCAAAACTGGCTCCAGGGTAAAGCGTTATGGTATTGGTGCCCATGGCATTGATTTGCTCTAAAATTTTCTCTTGTGAGCCTTTGCCCAATGCCACAACAGAAACCACTGAGGCAATACCAATAATAATGCCCAACATGGTCAATAAAGAACGCAATTTATGGGCAATAATGGCTTGCACAGACATGCGAAACGATTCGACAAATTGGTCTTTGTAAAAAGCCAAACTGGGCTTTGGGACAGCCACTTTACTTAGTTCTGGTGCATTGACATCTGTTTGGCTGGTGTCCGAAATCACTTGCCCATCTTTGATTTCAATAACCCGATTAGCAAAAGCGGCAATTTTTGGGTCATGGGTCACCAAAATTAAAGTATGGCCTTGGGCATGCAAATCTTGCAAAATTTCCATTACCATTTCACCACTTTTGGAGTCCAAAGCACCTGTTGGCTCATCCGCCAAAATAATTTCACCACCATTCATCAACGCGCGGGCAATACTGACTCGCTGCTGCTGAC
>JASLDB010000069.1 GCA_030151665.1 Neisseriaceae bacterium | reverse complement strand
ATCGACATGCACGAATGGGATTATCTGGTACGTGGCAACCGCCACCTGCTGGAAGCCGGCATGACCTAGCATTTTCCTTGCTTCTCATGTGGGAATACCCAAAATGGATTGCACACATCTTTAATCAATTTAGCCCATTGGATAATGTGGCTATGAAAGCGCGTATCGAAGCTTTATTACACCGGACTGGTTTTCAAAGTAATGGTGTATTTGTGATGGATGGTTCTAAGCGGTCTGGTCATGGTAATGCTTATTTTACGGGTTTGGGCAGGCAAAAGCGTATTGTCTTTTTTGATACTTTATTAGATTCCTTGAGTGATAGTGAGGTGGAAGCAGTATTGGCTCATGAGTTGGGGCATTTCAAGCATAAGCACATTATCAAGCAAATGGTGGTTACTTTTGCATTGGCTTTGGGCATCTTGTATGTATTGGGATTGTTAATGCCCAATGCTCAGTTTTATGCTGATTTGGGCGTGAATTATCCCAGTCATGCCATGGCATTATTATTGTTTATGTTGATATTGCCGTTGTTTACTTTTGTGTTCTCGCCTTTGTCAAGTTTGATGTCACGCAAAAATGAGTTTGAAGCTGATCGTTTTGCTGCCAAAGAAGCTTCAGCGAAAGACTTGTGCTTGGCTTTAACCAAGTTGTATCGGTCTAATGCTGCAACATTAACACCTGATGCTTGGTATTCTCGTTTTTATGATTCACACCCCAATGCTAGCGAACGCTTGGCGGCATTGTCATTATTGCAAGGCAAAAAATAATGCAAAAAGCACAAATTATTACCAGTTATGGCCGTCGTTTTATTGTTCGAGATGAATCAGGACAGCGCTTCGAGGCGATTACGCGCAAAAAACGGGTCGATTTTGCCTGTGGCGATTTTGTTAGTGTGACTCAGATTAATCAAGAGCAAATGGTGATTGAAGAGTTTTTAGAACGACAAAGCTTGTTGTACCGACAAGATGCTTTTAAAAGCAAACTCATTGCCGCCAATGTAACCCAGATTTTAGTGGTATTGGCCAGTGAGCCATCACCCAATGAAATGTTAGTGCAACGTGCTTTATTGGCAGCAGAGGCAGGGCAAATAAAAGCAACATTGGTGCTGAATAAAAGTGATTTGGCCAGTAGCGAAAAATGGGTCAATGTCTTTTCATTTTATCAAGCATTGGGCTATGGTTTTGTACAGTTAAGTGCATTAGAAGGCGTTGATGCATTGCTACCGATATTATCAGGGCATCGAAATATTTTCTTAGGTCAATCTGGTATGGGGAAATCAACCTTAACCAATGCGCTACTGGGGCAGGATATTGCTAGAACGGGTGATATTTCTCAGGCATTGGACTCAGGAAAACACACCACCACACATGCACAATTGTATGATTTGGATAAGCAAACCCAAATTATTGATTCACCTGGTTTACAGGCTTTTGGTTTACATCATTTAGCAGTGCCCGATTTGTTGCATTATTTTCCTGATATGCGTCATTTGATTGGTCAGTGCAAGTTTCACAACTGCACGCATCGGCAAGAACCAGGTTGTGCCGTTAAAAAAGCGACTCAGGATGGAGAGATTGCTGAAAAGCGATTGGCTTTTTTACAAGATATCACCAATGAATTGTCTCGATAGTCTGATGACTGTATATAAAAAAGCTTCCTGTTTTAGGAAGCTTTTTATTTAGAAATATTATGGTTCAATGCCATTTGCTTTGTAAATCTCATTGAGTTTGCTTTGGGTTTTCTCCATGCGAACGATCTGTTTGAGCGCATTGAGATCCTCTGCTGTTAACTCAGTAAAGGGTGGGGCACCGGCACTGCGTGTATCAGCAATACGCAGTAAATAATACTTTTGATCTTCTGCTGAAAATATGGGCTCAGCTGAAATTTCATTTTGTACCATGTCTTTGACACTAGATGCAAATGGGAAATCTGGCGTAATTTTTGTCCATTCTTTTGGGAATGGTTGAGGATTGGGTTGTTGCTTAGCCAAATCAGCGAATGATATCCCTTGGCGCAGCAAAGTTAAGGCTTTGAGGGCATCTTCTTTGCTATTAAAGGCAATTTGCTGCAACATGACTTCGCGATTGAGATTGCGGTAGGCCATTAGTACATCGGTGTCGCTGAGCACGATACTGTTTTTTACTTTTAGGGTATATTCGCTGGCATAGAAGCTTGCTTCAAAATTGGCAAACCGATTCATTACGTCAGGCTGCTTATCTAAGCCTTCTTTTATGGCCAAGCTTTTTAATAAGTCAGCTTGCTGCATGACTTTGATAATGTTCTTGCGCAGTTCTGCTTGCTCTTTTGCATCTGGTTTTTTTCCAGAGCTTTCTTCTATTTGCTCAATCTGCATCTTAAGCGAGTTATTAACTCGGGCTTCGTCAATTTTTGGGGCTTGTGCAATGGCTACACCAATTGCTGAAGCAGTTAGTGTAGCGGCAATCCATTTTATGTTCATGTTTTACCTATTGGAAATTATTATTTAATTTCGGGAATGCTGGCGCTTTTGTATAGTTTACCAATGGCCTCATCAATGCGTTGGTTTTGTAGGCCAGCTTTGATTTGGTCTTGAATGGTTTGGTCAAACTTAGGAATTTCCACCGCTTTGCGATCGCTGACAAAGAAAATAGCGTACATGGTTTTTTGTGCTAAATCTTTACTTTGTAAAGGAGTGGTGGTGTACTCACCTTTTTTCAAATCTTTCAATGCGGTAAACAACGGTGGTGCACCTGCTTCTAAGTCTTTTAGACGAATATAACCTTGCTTGAAGCCACCTGTGCTTTTTGCCTCAGGGTCTTGTGAGTATTTTTTAGCAATGCTTTTGAAGTCGCCTTTTTTACTTAGGGCTGTTAAAGCTGCAGCAGCATCTTTTTCTTTGTCAGTAACAATTTCAGCCAATTGAACTTCATCTGTGCCACGGTAAGCATTCATCACTCGATCATACTCAGCACGAACTTGTGCATCCGTCACAGGATTTTTTTCAACAGTTTTAATCATGAAACCACGAACCAACAAATCATTTTCAAAGTTGGCAAGGTCTTTTAGAAAATTGGGATCATTTTCAGCACCATTGGCTTTGGCTTGCGCTTTGATTTCCGAAATCATTTTTTTGAATTCAGGGTCATTTTGAATCTTTTGCTTGCGAGCTTCTTGGGTCATCAAGGTTTGGGTAATCATGCGATTCAAAAGATTTTGGCGCAATTCAGGTGTGTCTTGTACTTGATTTTTGCTTTGTTCTTTGATGAAGCTCACTTGAGTATCAATTGCATTACTGTCAATGATTTCTCCGTTGACCGTCGCCAAAGTCGCCGCCATGCTGCTTGTTGAAAAAGCCAGTGCCAAAGCTGCAACTGTTAATTTTAAGGTATTTTTTTTCATGGTGATACTTTCTTATCCTAACTGAATGCGTTACTGTTGATATTCACTTGTGGTTAAGGCGCGAATATTCAAAGCGTGTATTTTACTGTCATATAGATCTTTGAGCAAATCCTGCACCATGCGTTGTCTTTGAATGCGATTAACACCATTAAAAGCATCGCTGACAATGAGCAATTTATAATGACCCCCTCCGGATTGGCTGCCTGCATGACCTGCGTGTGAGGCACTGTCATCAAGATACTCTAACACAGATGGCGAAAGGGGTTGTAGCCGTTCTTTGAAAATATGTTCCATCATTATGGTAAAGCCTGAATAAAAGGTTTAATAAGTATTTCCGCATAAACACCAGCATGAACAAAGGGATCGTCACTTGCCCAAGCTTCAGCATCGTCTAGTGAATCAAAATCCGCAACAATTAAACTGCCTGAGCATTGATTATCATTGTCTGGCAATGGGTTGCGACCAGCTAAAACCAAGCGATTTTCTTTTTGTAAGCTATCTAAACGAGCCAAGTGATCAGGCCTTGCTTGTTGGCGAATGTCTTGGCTATCTTCAGTGTCGGTGGCTAGAATCATGTAAAGCATTTAATGTTGTTCTTTCGGGAGATGTTTGTAAATAAAAAGACCTTGGCAAATGAAGAAAAGCAGCATTAATCCCATAAAACCAAATGTTTTATAAGTAACCCATTGATCCATGGTGAAGTTTTTGGCAACCCAAATATTGATACTGCCTGTAAGCATAAAGAATGTGACCCAGGCATAAGCGAGTTTATTCCAAACAGCATCAGGCAGCTGAATCTCTTTGCCCATTAATAGTTTTAAACCATTTTTTTTCAGTAATTGGCTGATTAAAATTGCTAAAGCGGTTGCCCAAAGCAAAATGCTGGCTTTCCATTGAATAAAAGAACCATTATTGGTGATGATTGTCGCGCCACCAAAAACCACAATCAAAATGAGGCTAATCCATTGCATGGGTTCTAAATGTTTTACTTTAAACCATGTGTAGGCAGCTTGTAATACGCCAATAACCAAAGCGGTCGCAGTTGCAATGCGCATGTCTTTGGTGATGTAGTAAGCGACAAAAAAGAGAATCAGGGCTAAAAAATCGCCTAAAGCTTTCATAAAACCTCATGACAAATAAAAATTTAAAGGAGTTTCATATGAGATATGGGGTAGGTGATCCCTATATTCAAGTGCTTTTTAAATAAGCATTTTGACAGAAATGAGACAGTGATGCCATTACTTCATGGTTAATTTTAAGTAAATTGAATATTGAAAGCACTGCCATGTGAATAAATTAATACAGTTCAATGGCTATCTGACCCTAAGGCGAGGGAGAAATTTAAAAAAATTCACATAGAGTTTGATTTAAATGAAACTATTTATTCTCAATAGTTGCCACAAACAATGTTACTTCTGTACGATTACTATGGGGTATATGGATGATTAATGTATACTATTTAAATGGGATAATGAAATCCAGTAACATAATTGCATAAAATTAAATGGTTCTTCTCTTGGTGGATACTTACCAAGAGTGGTCTTGGTATTTCTGCGCAGTATATAATTGATGTATGGATAGATGAAAACGGGGATTGGTGTGAACGCTAACTTTAAAATGAAATTGATAACAGCGACTTTAATGATGTTGGGTTCTGTTTATGCGCAGGCGTCATTAAGTGCGTTAAGTGTTAATTCAAATTTGGGAGAGCCTTTCTCCGGGAGTGTTGTGGTATCGGGTCCAAGTGCCCAAGAAATCTTGGCCAATAAATCAGCAGTATCAGTAGATACCCTTGAAGGCGAAAGTATGCGTCGACGGCGCGACGAAGCAGTCGAAATCGGGGAAGACCGGCGGCTCGCCGGGGCCGAGATAGGCCCACAGGATGCCGCTCTTCTCCACGACGGGATAGGCGCGCTGC
>JASLDB010000199.1 GCA_030151665.1 Neisseriaceae bacterium | reverse complement strand
ATGATGTAGATGGTGACGAGCCGAATGCAATAAAATTTAATAAACCTATTTCTGATGCATTAGATGGTAAAGGTAGGGTTGTTTTAATGCATAATAATGTTGAAGATGAAGTTGCTTATAAAGCTACATATGAAAAACCTTTTAAAGCTTACCAAGAAACACAGAAATGGGGGGAGCTTTGGAATGATATTCCTGAAAATTGGCGAAATAAAATGAAAGAAATATTTGGTGAATATATTGAATAGGTTGTATTGTAAAAATATGGTTACTTGTAAATCTATCTAGGGTCTGTTGCAAATTAAACCTAAGTTTATTATTTTATTATATATTTTAACAAGTAGGTCAAGTGTAACCCTAGTGGTAATAGATGATTTAACATCATGTAAATACAAAGAATTTCATATTGTTAAATTTAGAGTAATTATTAATGTTTAACAGCCCCTATATTGTGTTGTGTGCAAGTTTTTTATTCATTTTTTGAAAGTAAAAGAGCTACCCATTGGGTGGCTCTTTTGCTTTGCACTGTTTATTGCTGACGGAGGTTTTTGGATTTGCTGGTGTTACTTGTATCATCACTGGGTGCTGGGACATGGGGGAATGACCAAATCCAAATGCTCGTACCAATGGAAATAACCGACATGGTGATTTGCAACCACCATTTTTCTGGTGGTAAGGTAAATACAGTCATGAAAATAGCCCCATTCATCATAACGGTGGATAACCATTTCATTTTAATCGGGATCACACGATTGGTTTCCCAATTGTATAACATGGGACCAAATCGTTTGCTGGCCAGTAATTGGGCATGAAAACGAGGAGAGCTTCTTGCCCAGCAATAAGCGGTTAGCAACACAAATGGGGTCGTGGGCAACAATGGCAAGAAAATACCCAAAATGCCCAAAGCCAAAGAAATGCCACCAGCAATAATCAATAACAAACGCTTCAAATAAGACATTAGGCAGCTTCTGGTAAGTTATAAATCTGACGAAGCAATAGTTTATAGTAAGCAAATGCTTCTTGTGCACCTTTAACCGCCGCTTGGCGTTGGGCTTCTGAAAAATCAATGGCATTCAATTGTTCAGAAAATTGGCGCCAGTGCTTACCACGACCATCTTCGTGCGCTGCCAAATGGCGAGCACCTTTGTTGGCATCAAAATCAATTTTATTAACTTCTTTGAATAAGAAAGCAGCACCCAAATTCGAGCCTTCTGCACAATAAAGCCAACCGATGGCTTCATCGTGTTCTGGTGTAGGGATATTATTCATGGCAAATTTACCAATATTCAAATCAGCCATGTCTTGTAACACAGCAGAATGACGAGCAGTTTGTGCCAAACCCGGAATGGCTTGATTTAAATCTTCACGGCTGTACACGCTATCAACGATGTGGTGGAAGATTTCTTGTAACTGTAAGAATTTGCCATAATTATCGTTGTTGGCAAATGGATTAACTGACATCACCAAATTGTCCACGCTATCATGAGTGCTGGTGGTTTCTGATTTTAAACGATGAGTCAATAAGCTCAAGTCTAATTTATTCTGTTGCATGCGTAGATTCCTAATGTTGTTTTTTACTTGTGATTACCCCAAAAATTATGGAAATTTTAGTCCAGCTTCTTGTATAATGCAAATAAAAATTACTATCATATTTATTAACATTTATTTATCAGTAAGTAGGTATTCAGCATGTCACACCCAAGTCGAATGACAGTACTTTCTTTGGCCATATTGGGATTAAGCCAATATGCATTTGCTCAAACCGAAGAAACGGTTCAATTACAAGATGTTCACGTTATAGGATACAAAATCAAAAAAGTTGGCGAAGAAACCTTAAATCGCCAAGCCTTAGACAATGGCATGGTAGAAGATGCCAATGATTTGGTTCGCTACCAAGCGGGAGTAGGTGTCAAAAATGGCGGTCGATTTGGGAATAAGGGTTTTGCCATTCGTGGACAAGATGGTAATCGTGTGGCGATAACAGTGGATGGTGTAGGTCAAGCTGCTTACCAAGACAGCGGGATTTTGAGTACTTATGGTTTAACACCCAGTAGCAATGCGCCGCTAGAAATGGAATTCATGCGCTCAGCCAATATACAACGTGGTGCTGATTCTTGGAGTTCTGGCAATGGTGCTATTGGTGGTGCAGTTGGTTTTAAAACCAAAGAAGCACAAGATTTCATTCCAGATGGTCAAGATTTTGGGTTTTATGGCAAAGCAGGGTACAGCAGTAAAAATCGTGAATGGCTAAGCACGGTTGGTGCAGCTTATGCCAAAGATCAATTAGAAGCCTTGGTTTTGTATTCTCATCGTGATGGCCATGAAACCAAACATGCTGGTGGTGGGGAGGATGTTATTGGAAGAGCACGTGGTATTCCTGATGCACAAGACAAGAAAAAAGACAGTGTACTGGCCAAAGTTGCTTATCAAATCAATGATGAACATCGAGTAGGTTTTAGTACATCTTACCAAGATGAAACCAATCACATTGATGAGAAATCCTATGATGGTCGAATCATGCCAGGTGGCTGGTTAGTGGCAAACAATACAAGAATAGCGAAAGATACGGCTAAGTTAGAAACATATGGTTTATTTTATGAGTATTCGCCAACTGATTCTGTTTTATCAAGTTTGAAGTTTAACTACGATTATCAAAAACTTGAAAATCGTGCTCAAAATTTCACGACGAATATTATGCCTGATCGCCCTGGACGACCACAGAAGCATGGTGACGTTCGATTAGATGATCGACGTTATGAAAATGATTTGAATCAATTTATAGTGGATGCAAAATTTGATACGGTGAAATTGGGTGATACAACACATGATTTTTCACTGAAATCTGGATATACCCATCAAGACATCAAAATGACAGGGCAGCAAATAGAGGCCATTAACCGGAGTCATCCAATTGTTAATGACCAACAAAGTTTTTTTACACCAGTTAAACAGAAATCTTGGTTTATTAGTGCAGAAGACCGTATTAATTTTACAGAAACGGTTTTTGGTCACATGGGTGTGCGCTACGATAAAGCCGATTATAAAGTTGACAATAACGTTAAATTAGATGGTACCTCTGAAAATTACTTAAAAAATAACCCTAGCCCAAATCGCAATATGTCGCAGGTGACTTGGACAACAGGTTTGGGAGTAAAATTGAATGATACATGGACACTCAATTCTAAAGTGAGCTCTGGGTTTAGAATGCCTACAGCCGCTGATATGTATTATCGTTATGGTGAAGATGGTTCAGGTATTATCTATTTACCCAATCCTGAACTCAAACCTGAAAAAAGTACTAACTTTGAAATTGCATTAAATGGCAAAAGTGATATTGGTTACTTCAATGCCAGTATTTATCACTCACGTTATCGCAATTTAATTTCAGATATGCCAACAATTTTGGGTACTCAAACTATTGAAGTGACTTGCCGTCCGCCACAAGTTGGAAAATGTCAAAATACTGATTTCTTTGCTAAAATGATGAATATTGATAAGGCGAATATTACGGGCATAGATCTAGATGGTGCATTGTATTTAGATCAAATGGGTTGGACAAAAAGTAAGTGGATAGCAACAGGGGCATTTAGTTATGGGAAAGGCTCGAGTAGTAATGGGCGTGGCTTGCTAGCTTTGCAACCTGTAAAAGTTGTATTGGGTTTGGGTTATGAATCTAATGACAGTAAATGGGGTGCGATGTCCAATGTAACTTACCATGGTAAAAAAAGCAGTTCAAATACCACGGTACAAGCCTTGGATCTAATGGAGGCAGCTAAGCCAAATCCTGATTATGTTCAAGATATGGATTTCCCATACCGCCCTAAATCTGCTTTTGTATTTGATGCATCAGCGTATTACAAACCCAGTAAAAATATTGTGATTCGTGCTGGTGTTTACAATTTATTTGATAAAAAATACGCAACTTGGGATGATGTACGAGGCATTAATATGTATGGCCATGTTAACCGTGTTGATGAAAATGGCAGTGGTTTGAATCGCTTTACCGCACCTCGTCGTAATTTTGCGGTGTCTTTGGAGGCCAAGTTCTAATTTAGTTATCAATAACAATAAATGCTTTCATTACTAGGGCATGACAATAAGCTGTGATACAAGACTGATTTTTGATTATCGAAAATCAGTCTTTTTTATTGGCGATTGCATGGGGTGTTGGTATTTTGTGGCAATGGTTTATTTTAAATATGAGTGATACTTCACTTGTTCTTCATATAGCTTCATTTTGGTTTCACTTGTTAGGGATAGGATGCATTCTATCAAATCAAATGATTGAGAGCTTGTTATGTGGTCGGTTTTATTCCTTATTTTTTCTATACCGATAATGGTTTCGCTGGTGCCATTATTCATGCGAAAACTGGACAATATTTTGTTAGGCGGATTCAAGTATGAAGTGCGAAAACGGTGGTGGAAGCCATCACTTCA
>JASLDB010000078.1 GCA_030151665.1 Neisseriaceae bacterium | reverse complement strand
GGTTTGACTGCAACATGGTTAGAAGATCCTGATAAGGTTGATTTGCTAAAGCAAGCATCTTTGAATAACCGCTTATTAATTCAATTTTTACAAAACAAAGACAATCCTTTTGCACAGCCATAATTTGCTCGTCAATGCTTGTTATGGGCTAATTGTTAATTTATGCTAAAAATACATGACTGTTGATTTATTGATACAGTCTTAGTATATAGTGATAATAGAAATTCTAATTGCCTTAAGTGTCAGCAGATTAACATGTAGCAAAAAATAAAATTTTAACCCATATTAGTGATGCTGATGTTTATTTGTTTAGAAGCAATTGATTGTGACTAAATATTAGTAGACCTATTCGTAAAATATATCAGGCATTGATTAGAATGGTAATAATATCTTTTTGTTTAATAAATGATAATGCTCGTCCTGTTAAATTACATTGTCATTATGTGGAAATAGTGCGTATACTTAAGTAATAAAATTTAATAGAATTGATGCAAATAAATATTTAATTGGGAAAATAGTATGAAAAATATATTCATTGCTTTGGGGGAAACTGCTTGGCACCGCACACAGCATTTTCAACTAGAGAGTGGGTATAAAACCGATGATCAATTGCCAATTTATGAATATATTTCTCTATTGCCTACTGATGAAGCCGGTAAAGTAACCATTGATGGCTTTGATGCCAGCCATTTAAATCGCAATACTTTGTTTCTGGCACCATTTGATATTCGTACTGCACTTGTTGCTTTACAGAAAAATCCATGGTTAGGTGAGTTGCGCCGCTATATTGAGCATTGTAAAGCATATCTAGAAAAGCGCGATCAACTAAGTGATCAGTTTATTCCCAAGCTATTATACCGTTTGCATGGTTTAGAGCCGATTCAAGAGTTGATGTTAAGCATCGAAAAGTGCATTAATTCGCAAAATATCAATAGTACAAGCAGTCAGACCATTGTTCATGTGTTTGCTGATTTATCAAACCCAATGATTGCAGCTTGTTTTGCGGATGTGATTGTACAAATTCGCCATTTGTATGCACCACCTTACTATTCTTTACAGTTGTATGTGGATTTGCCCAATGGTGAAGATCAGCTCATTGCTGCCCAAGCTTTTGCCACCATGCAAAGCTTGGCTTTACTCAAGGAAAAACAATGGCAACCTGAGAATATTTTGGGTCCATTGCCAATTGAAACGCCTTCTTCATGGTTTGATCAGTGTACTTTACTTGATCAGCATGAATATCAGCAAATGGATCATGAAGAGTATTTTACTAAAAAATTATTGCACCCATTGACTGCTCAATTATTGCGGAAGTCATATGGTTATGAGCAGTTGTTGCTGAAAGAATCACCAAGTGAGTGTTATACCCACAGTGTTTTGGATATATTTTTAAATCGCCGTAGTTTAAGTGATGATGTTGCTGAATTAACATTGCACAATTTATTGTATTATGCCAAAGATTGGCAATACAGTGAAAAAACACAGTTTACTGAAAATTATCAAATTTTTTGTGATGAACGCTGGTTCTTGGATGATCAATACCTTTTGGGTCATGTTGAGACGCCATTGAGAATAGGCCGTTTAGCACGAAAGTGGGAAGATGTCGTTCAAGATTGGAAAAACCATCGAGAAAAGTGGTTGGAAGAATTGAATGAAGTGGGTGCCAAAGAACGTGCACAAACACTGCGTAGCTGGTATGCAGATTTTTTTCAGAATCGTTTTCGATTGATTGGTGTTAAAAACTTTTACGATGAGCTGCATGAAAGCGTGCACTTGATGGCAGATCAAGTTGCCCACAAAATTGAGGTTGATTTATTAGCACAATGGCGCAGTAAAGCACCATTGTCCATGATGCCACAAGCCATTACAGGTATTTTAAAGTTCATCGATGAAAAAATAGCCTATTTTAATCAAGGTTTAGCACAAATTAGCCAAGAGGTATTTGATGCTCAGGCTGAAATTAAATCAGTCTTAGCCACTGAATCACAATTGGTCATTAACAATGCTAGGTGGTTGGCTCACCCAGCTTGGCGACGATTAGATGGTGCTTTGTATTATTTTTATTTGGGGCAGACGCGCCAAATTAGCTATGCTTTTGCGATTGATTACTTAAAAACCTTGCAGTTGGCCATTAAAAAACTGGCAGGCAATGCAGAAGAAATGATAATGTCGTTTCAAACATTGCATCAAAAAGTTGATAAGAAAATGAATGCAACAGCCAGTACCCGTGCTAATAATATTTTGCATGAGAATGGTAATTTTGGCATGAGTGTCGTGTCACAGGCACCTGTTAAAGATAGTTTACCCAAAGATTTTTTGAATTCATTGTTGCACCCTGCGTTTATTCATTCATTGTCACAACAATTTGACGGCAATATGTCGGCATTGGATACATTGGCCGATTTAGGTGATTTTTTGCGATCCAAGCAAGGTTTTGACTTCTTGGATGAGTTGGGTGATCAAATCAAAGCGGAAGCACAATTTCGTTTAGACAGCCAAAAAGTTCGACAAAGCAGTGATTTGGCTGAAGTGCTTAAATTAGAACACTTGGCGATCTTAAATGAAGGCATTGGTTTTTTCTGTCAGAAAGTGGATAGCATGCCAGAATGGCAACGGGCTAGAAAAGACGCTTTCTTATCAGACAGTATGTACTATTTTTTAGAACATGAAAAAATCATGTCTAAATTATTTCCCATGGGATTCGGCTACAATCACAAAGTACTGACTGAGAAATTAAGTAATAAATTCACAGTGGTTGTTAGCCAAAACATACAGCTAGAGCATTTTTCACCCATAGAAAAGCTCTATGTTGGCTATCAAAAAGTGGTTGAGCAATTTGGATTTGAAATGAGCATGTTTATGCTGCAAGGGGCTTTTCATAAGCAAAACTGGTTCGCTATTTTAAATCCAACCAATGCAGCACAATTGAGCAGTGAACAGAAGCGACAGATTGTTCTGGGTTGTCTGTTGTTTGATTTTGTGACAACAGAAGAGAATGGTTATAAATTAATTTTTACCAATCAAATGCATTTTAGTGT
>JASLDB010000066.1 GCA_030151665.1 Neisseriaceae bacterium | reverse complement strand
CAAGACATTGTGTTTTTGCACCATGTTGAAGCAGGGCCTGCAAACAAAAGTTATGGTATTGCCGTGGCAAAATTAGCAGGCTTGCCCAAGCGAGCATTGAGTGCAGCCCAAAAACACCTACAAGCACTAGAAGCATCGGTCGCTGACAATCAGCCACAAATGGATATTTTTAGCCAAATTTGGGATGAAGAAGCCGAAGAAGACCATTATGAGTCCGAAGCCACCACACCGACATCTTCGATAGAACAAGTGGCTGTTTGGGAAAAACTATCCAGTATCAACCCCGATGAACTTAGCCCAAGAGATGCATTGGCGGCATTGTATGCATTAAAAGACTTGATGTAAGCGATTGATATAGAAAAAGCGACCTAATATAGGTCGCTTTTTTTACCATCAGTATGCACTGCTATTTTAATTGTTCAAAAGGCACAACTTCAATATTGGCAGTTAATATACGGTCATTGGCTTTTTCACGTTTTTTTATATCAGGATCAATGGTGTAGCCCAGTAATTCCGCTAGAATATATTTGTTCATTAAACCACTTATCCAACCGTGAGCATTTCGATAAGATTCTAGATATTGACAATTATAGCTAGGATTACTTGAAGCATATAAGAAGGGGATTAAAAATTGTTCCTTATTATCATCAATTCCATGTCCTTTATTAACAACTTCACCATGGTCTGAAGTGTAAATAAGAATATGATTTTTTTGATTTTTTGACAGAATATTGTTTAAGGCACCCACAACGCGATCAGTGTGGTGAATGGTTAAGTCATAATCTTCGGCATTAAGTAGTGCTTTTTTATCCTGTTCATCAAAGTTGACATAAGGTAGGTGGCTACCATGTAGGTGAACAATAATAAATTTCTTCGATGCAGAATCCTGAATGGCTTTTTCAAATAATGCGGGTAATTCTAAATCTTTATTGACGAGTTGTACCACATTGCTTTTTTTAGCAATAAAACCAAATTTTGAATCATGCATACCTTTTAGACGTTGAGCACCTAACCAAAAAGTTTTGTAGCCATTGTTTTTTGCCATTTCAATAATGGATTGGTTGGCAAAAAGATTGCCATCATTTTCAGGCGAGTGAAAAGCCAAGCTCATGGAAACAGAATCGCGTGTTAGTGGTGCACTGGAGTGTGCATTTAAAATAGCACAAGCATTATTGGCAGAAAAAATTTTATCCATATTAGGTGTCGTTTGGTTTGGGTAACCATACTTACTATAACGTGAAACTGATGATGACTCCCCCATGATTAATATCACCAATGGATTATCGCTTTGCTTGTTTTTTCCGGTGATTGCAGGATTGAGAGTTTGTATATTTTGGGTATTACTGTAGCGGTCCGTTTTGTTGCTGGCATTCATGAGATAGTAAATATTACCAATAAGTGCAGGATATCTTTCCCGAATAACCAGTGCATAGCCTAATGCCTCATTAACTTGTTGGATATCAGCATAAAAACGCTTATCGCCATATTTGAAGACATTAATGGTTTTATAAATACTAATACCATATATCCCCAATGGCAGAACTAATAACCATATTGCTAACTTTTTATTTGGAAATAATTTCTTTTGGCCATATCGTATAAAACCCATGATGATGATAGCAGGTAAAAACAGTCGAATGAAATAGTGTAATAGCATGGGTATGGCTTCTTGACTATTGGTTTCAACCATAGAATTCAATACCGAGATTGGGATATTGTCTTTTAAATTGATAATAAAAAATAATTCCAAAAGCCATACAAAGAAAATCCCATAACCTATAACACGAATGAATTTGTGTTGATTCAAAATGGTTACTGCAACAAGTAGGATTAACGCTAGTGTAGAAAGATGTGGGCCACTAGAATCTTTTTGATAAATGAAAAAATTTATACAGTATGTTAGACCTAAAAGGCAGATAAAACATAGAAATCGTTTTAAAAAAGTGAGCATGGGTTTTATTGATCGAAAAGACGAGCAGATACTTTTCAGTGGTTTCTGCATGGTTGTATTAAAAAGGGAGGCTATTATAACCAAGTGTAAATAAGTTATTAAGAGTCAGCTGTAAAAAATAGTAGTAAAAGCTGGGGATTAGGCATGGATATTTAATATCTTATTGTTATCATTGACTTATGAAATATTGCATTGTATGTGTTGAATTTAAGTATTTTGCTATAAAAATATAGAGTTCTTACGAATGTTTTATTTCTCATAGGAGATAAGACTTGATTTACAATCATTAACAAGGCAGAAAAAAAGACCAATTTGGCATTGGTCTTTTTGATATCTTTTTATCAGGATTTGCTTTTGGTCTCGGTACTGGCTGCGGAGGCGCTGTCATCGCTTGGCTCTATAAAGTTGTCGGCACTGGGCATTTGGGATACGGTCTTGCCGTGTTTGTCCCAATACTGTTCTGTGCGTGGCTTGTCGCTGCCATCAGCAATCACTTCTGCGGCTAATTGACCGTTGGGATACCATTTACGCAATTGGTATGCACGTTTGCTGTCTTCGGGCAGATTGGGGTCTGCTGGATTGATTTCTTCTACCATTTTTTGCCCATCTGGGTAAAAGAAAATACGCTTATTGTTTTCGCCTTGATTAAAGTATTGGATAAATAGCAATTGCTGCTTATTCGAATACATGGCGCTGTAAACCATTTTCCCTTGGTTGAACAAGGTTTCATTAAAGACAATGCCTTTTAAACGCTTGAATGATTTACCATGCAACACACCATTGAGGTAATTTTCCTCAATCATTTCATCGTTGGCACCATATAGTCGTGATGGGCCCGATTTGAGATTGTTGACAAACTGGGTTTCAGTTTTGACTGAGCCATCGGCAAGGTAGGTAATTTCTAAACCTTGTTTGATGCCTTGTTTAAATGTGCTTAGGCGTGTTTTTTTGCCTTTTTCATCAAAATACGTGCAAGTGGTGTCTACTTCGGCAGCATCTTGGCATTGATAGGCCAATTGCTGTTTGGGACTATAAAACGAGATAGTGCCCATGATTTCCAAAAAATCATTGTCGTTTATACGGGCCACAAATGCATCTGTAAATTTGCTTTGGTCATTGGGATAGAACACTTGAATCTGGTATAAATTGTCATCCAAGGCTTGGGTTTGAATGACTTTGCCTTTGATATCAACAAAACGCTGTTGCAAGGCATGGTCAATTTTGTCAGGCTCACTATCACTTGTCCAAACCAAACCAGCGACGCCCAATAAAACAGCAACCACGCTGCTAGCGATTAATGCTGGGGATAATTTCATGGAAATGTCTTTCAGGGTGATTATTTTTTAACAGGGTGTTTGCTTAAAATACGTTGCAAAGTGCGGCGGTGCATGTTCAATGTCCGAGCGGTTGCCGAAATATTGCCATCATTTTGTTGCAAGGCAAATTGAATATGCTCCCATTGCAAACGCTGAATAGACGGCATTTCCTCTGGTACAGGCGTGGCGGCAACATCCGCAATGGTTTCTTCATCAGCATGAAAGGCTTGTAAAATGGTGTCAATATTGGCTGGTTTGGGTAGGTATTGTACTGCGCCCAATTTGACTGCACTGACTGCGGTGCTAATGCTGGCGTAACCCGTTAACACAATGATTTTGCTGTGAGGGAATTTTTTGACCAAATCAGGTAGCAATTGCAAGCCACTTTCTTCGCCCAAGTTCAAGTCCAAGATAATTCCATCCACCAAGCCTGTGTGGCTCAGGGCTTCTTCGGTATTTTTGGCCCATGTTAAATGGCAAGCTTGGCGTTCAAATCCACGAATGAGTAGGCTAGCCAAGGTTTCATTATCATCCACCAATAAAAAATTTTGCATGCTTATTTCGCTTTATTTTCCCAAGACAGTGGTAGCAATATTTGTGCATGTACACCGCCTTCACTGTGGTTTTTTAAGGTGACGCTACCGCCAATGTGTGCCAATGTTGCATGTGACAACATCACACCCAAGCCCATACCAGCAGGTTTGCTGGAATTCAGCTCGGTCAAGCCAGCTTCTTTGAGCTGGCTGGCACTCAAATGGCCACTTCGGTTGTAAATGTTAATACATAACATCTGTTTTGCCAAAACCATACTGCTTAATTCTACTTCATTGGTGCCCGCATCGGCAGCATTGTTCAAAATATTCAACAAAGCTGACCAAAATAAAGGATTAATATGGGTTGCCATGCCTTGGGGGAGACGATTATCGACACGAAGTCGAACATTGGGGCGTAGATTGCGCCATTGATCCAATTGATCCACAAAAACCAAAGATAAATCAACTGCCTCAGCGTGAATCTGTGGGCTGGCTTTTAGTTTTTGCAAAGACTCAGCACAAAGCAGCAATTGCTTTTGCATGGTATCCAAATCGGCAATACAATCTTTTGGCATGTCTGGGTGGTACTTCAGCTCATCTTGGAGCAAAAATAAATTATTCATGGGTGTCGATAACTGATGTGCCAAGGTCGCCGCACTAATACCAAGGCTTAATAAGCGCTCATTTTGTTGTTGTTGTTGGTGTGCCCGTTTGAGTTTGCTGTCACGAAAACTCAAGGCATGAATTAACCATGAAATCCAACCTGTAATAATCGCTGCTGAAAAAGCAAAGGTCAGCCACATGCCGCTTAAGTGAATACGCAAGACGGTTTGAGGTTGATTGGTGGCAATGGGAAATGGCAATTGCCAAAAGAAAAGCGAGAAATAACCTGCCAAGCACAAACCAAATACCAGCCAAGCAAAACGCACTGTGCAAACCAATGCTGCCATTAGAATGGGCAAAAAATACAAAGACGTCATTGGATTGGTACTGCCACCAGTAAAGAGCAGTACTTCAGTCAGGGCAATGGTGTCAATAATCAAGCCAATATTCACGAGTAACGAAATTTTGACGTTGTGGTGATTCAATAACAATAAGGCAAAATTGGCCATTAATAAGAAAAAAGCCACCTGACCCAATAAAATCCATGGCAAGACAATGTGATTATAAGAACAAATCGCCATGCCAATGAGCAAAGCCATGGCAAAAAGCCAACGCCCTTGCATCGCTAAAACAAAGATTTTAGGGTATTCCAATAAAGATAATGTGGATTTTGATGTTTCCATGACTCAATTACACAAAAAGACGAATGGTTATTTTAACCCATATTAGCCAATTGCTTATCATCGTTTTTTGCCCTTTTTTTGGCCCACTTACAACAGGTAAAATAATTAATTGTGAAAATATGGTGAATATTGGCAAATAATGTTTGACATTCCAAACAAGCTAACCTATAATTCAATTCTTCAGTCGCGGGGTGGAGCAGCATGGTAGCTCGTCGGGCTCATAACCCGAAGGTCGTAGGTTCGAATCCTGCCCCCGCAACCACTGAAAAAATAAACCGCCTAGAGCGGTTATTTTTTTGTCTAGAGAAAATCTCCATTTTTTATTGTCATTGGTTTGGTGTGTGTGTAGGTAGCTGCCGATTGTGTGCCATTTGAATGAATCCAAAAACATAGCCAGTTTGGGAGAGACTCGCCCAAACTAGTTATTTAATAAACGAACCAATCTTTCATGCGTACTGAGTTGTACTTTTTTACCAAAATAATGTTCTGACAAAGCGTGTAAATCACTCAATATGCCTTTGCTCCAACCATGGCGAACTGCCCATTGTACGATGGCTTTGGGGTCTTCGCTTTTGCCTTGTGCTTGCAATGTTTGAAAAGCATTCTCGATGTGTGTGCGTTCTTTATGGTTTAAGCGTGATGCAGTGAGTAAATTGGTTCTGGCAGTAAAAATCATCAACTGTGTGGCAATGGTTTGGTCGATGTCTTTGTGATCACAAGGTTGCCCAGTAATGATGTTAATTTCTCTTGGCCAAGTGTTTTCCCATGCTTCTGCATCTTGCTTGGTGCGTGCTACATAGATAATGTGTTTGAATTGATTTTTATTGTCAAAGCGGCGTAGCGTTTCGATGGAAGTATAGGGCACAAATAAAACACCACCAATGGGTGAGTGGTTGTAGATGTGTTTTGCCAAAATAAACTTGATGTGTGCATTGTTGACTTGACCCACGCCCATTAATTTAATTTTTTCGAAGAAATGTGGGTGAATGTCTTCGAGTTCTTGAGGTGGGAATGCCGTTTTGGTTTCGGCAGTGGTGTAAATGGTTTGCTCAGTTTGCAATGCGAGACGTAGCGTGAAAATCAACGCATCTCGAGTCACCTCCTTAGTGGAAATATAAGGTGATGGCTTAAATAAATACCGCTTTGCCATGGTATAACCTTTGTTAAGTTGTGCTTTTTTTGATAAAAAGCAAGGATTACGCTAGTTATACTATGACAAAGACTTAATATCAAGAAATTAAATATTTTATATTCATATTTTGCTATTTTGCCGGATGGTTGTTGCGATTTCAACTAAAGCATTGCTTAAATTGGCATTTTTGTCAGAAAATATAGTCGCTCGTACCCATATGTCATCTTGCTTGAATACCATTCCTGTGGTGAACATGTTTTCAGTGCTTGTTTGCTCGATAGTGGCATGCTCTACGGTATTGGGCAATTTTACATTCAAAGGATGAATGTCCTCGTTTTGACCACCCGCCACCAAACCTGCTCGCATGGCATCGACTAAATGTTTTTCGGTATTGGCATCGTGGTCAATAATCACTTCGAGGCGCATGGACGACACTTCAGATAAATCGCTTAACACCACATCTTTTCCTGGTTCTTCTGCATTGAGGCTAAAACCAGCAGGTAAATAAATGGTATAGGGTACTTGTTCACTGCGGTGTGGTTTCGCAATGACTGAAACCATTTTACCCACCTCTTCAAAGCTGAGTGTTAAGCTATCAGGGTGAGGCAAAGGACTGTTAATGTTGGTGGGTTGATTGCTAGCTATTTCATCACCTGTTTGTTGCGTTGGCGTTTTATCAGCATCTTGCTGGGTATCGCTTGGGCATGCAGTTAATAAAAAGGCTGACAATCCAATCAAAAGCCACGACTTCTTCAACATATAACAATCCTTCAATATCAAACTTAATAACCCAAACGCTGGCAGATGGTTGAAACCAAACCGGCTTGGTTTAGGGTGTAAAAATGCAGGCTAGGTGCACCTTGGCTGAGCAAGCGATCGCACATCTCTGTGACCACGTCTAAACCCAAGGCTTTAATCGATGCTGTATCATCTGAGTAAGATTGCAGTTTTAAGCGCAACCAACGGGGAATCTCAGCACCACACATGTCCGAGAATCGTGCCAATTTACCAAAACTGGCAATGGGCATGATACCAGGCACAATCGGAATCACCACCCCCTTGCTGCGAACTTCATCAACAAAAGCAAAATAAGCATCCACATTGTAAAAATATTGGGTAATGGCAGAATTGGCACCTGCTTGGCATTTGCGAACAAAATGATTGATGTCGTCTTCTGCACTGCGTGCTTGTGGATGGTATTCAGGGTAAGCACCAACTTCAATGTGAAAGTGATCACCATGTTCTTCACGAATAAATTGCACCAATTCGTTGGCATAGCGAAAGCCACTGTTCATGCCCAACCCCGAGGGCATGTCACCACGCAAAGCCACAATGTGGCGAATGCCATGGCTTTTATAGGTGGTCAATACATCGGCTAGTTCTTCACGAGTCGAACCCACACATGAAATGTGGGGAGCCGCTGGCGTGCCTTCAGCCATGATGTCCAATACCGTTTGTAAAGTACCATCTCGGGTACTACCACCCGCACCAAAAGTACAAGAGAAAAACTCAGGGTTAAATTGATTCAATTGTTTTCGGGTGATGGCAAGTTTGGCACGGCCTTCAGTTGTTCGGGTGGGAAAAAATTCAAAGCTAAGTTGTTTTTTGGACATGGTTGTTTTCTTTCTTATGGATGCCCAGCGCCATTGGCGCGTGGGTTAGTTTAGGATTTCAAGCGCAATTCTGCTGCCCTCGCATGAGCCGTTAAGCCCTCACCATGCGCCAAAATACTGGCAATCTTGCCCAGTTTTTGTGCACCATCAGCAGACACTTGAATCAAGCTTGAACGTTTTTGAAAATCATACACACCCAGCGGCGAAGCAAAGCGAGCGGTGCGGCTGGTCGGCAATACATGATTGGGGCCAGCACAGTAATCGCCCAAACTTTCACTGGTATAAGGGCCCATGAATATCGCACCAGCGTGGCGGATTTTTTGGGCATAATCGGCTGCGTTATTCATCGACAATTCCAAATGCTCAGGGGCAATGTAATTGGCAATGTCACAGGCCTCATCTAAATTTTGTGCCAAAATCATGGCACCTCGGTTTTGTAAAGAAGCATTGATAATATCGGCTCTAGGCATATCGACAATCAATTCATCCATGGCAGCTTGCACGTCATCCAAATATTTTTGGCTGGTGGCAATCAAAATTGACTGGGCAATTTCATCGTGTTCAGCTTGGCTAAACAAATCCATTGCCACCCATTGCGCTGGGGTTGAACCATCAGCAATCACCAAAATTTCGCTAGGGCCTGCCACCATATCAATGCCAACCACACCAAATACACGGCGTTTGGCTGCTGCGACAAAGGCGTTACCCGGTCCTGTGATTTTGTCTACTTGGGCAATGGTTTGCGTACCATAGGCCAGTGCAGCAACGGCTTGTGCGCCACCAATGGTATAAACTTGAGTGACACCGGCAACAAAAGCTGCAGCCAAAACAATATCATTGCGCTCGCCTTTTGGTGTCGGAACCACCATGATAATTTCTTTTACCCCAGCCACATGGGCGGGCATGGCATTCATCATGACGGAACTGGGATAGGCTGCTTTACCACCAGGCACATAAATGCCCACGCGGTCTAAAGCGGTAATTTGTTGACCCAATAGCGTACCATCTTCATCGGTATAAGACCAAGAAGCTTGTTTTTGGTGCTGGTGATAGGTTTCGATGCGTTTGGCTGCTGTTTGCAAGGCAGTTTGTACTGCACTGGGTAAACGATGAAATGCAGCTTCCAAATCGGCTTGGCTTAGGGTCAAATCTTGCATGCCTGTTGCATGGGTTTGGTCAAAACGATTGGTGTATTCAATGACAGCATCATCACCACGTTGTTGAACATCTTGGCAGATATTAGCAACAATTTGGTCTATTTCTGGGTTTTGAGCGGTTTCAAATGCCAATAATGTTTGTAAATCTTGTTGAAAATTGGCATCGCTAGTGCGTAGGTGTTTCATGCTATTTAGTCTCTTTACGTCTTGTTATGGTGCATTATTTTTTTAATTGGTATGTAACCATACCATTATTTGCAATGACCAGATAATTGAAATTGATTAATTCAATGATTAATTGTTTTAAGAATGCCTCTTTGGTGCTCTTACCTAACCATGAACGCAAGCTTTGTTTTAAGGCGGCTTCTTTTTTGGGAAGGCTTGTCGTTTGGCTTTTGTGGAGAATTTTGATGACCCGTTGGGCGTGTTGGCTGAGGGCTTCTGGCTGATTTTCTAGCTGACCATCAAGGCTAGGATAGTGCAGACGACTGCCATTTTTTTGCAACACATTTTGTCGCTCTAATAAGGCAATAATGTCATTGGCCATTTTCTCACTGTAATCCAAATTGGTTTTGGTATCGATGTGTTGTTCAATGGTGTGGTAAAGCGCACTCAAGGTGCGTGGGTGATGTTGGGTAATATCAGCCAACAAACGCTTTTCAAAATCTTTGCGACTGAGTAAGAACAGGACTTTTTGGTCTTGAATCTGTAAAAAATGGTGGTGAGCCAAGCGTTCTTGCAAATGCCGAGCAATGTGTTTGTATTGTTCTTTGTCTTTAATGCCCAATTCTTTTTTCACCAAGTGTTTGAGTATTTTTTTAAACTTGTCCAGTTCATTGGGTAATTTGCTGGGGTAATTCACCAGTGCTGACAAAATGGTTTTGAAAGCATGGATCGGAATGTTGACTTCAGGCTTATTGGTTTTCGGTGCAGCCAATTTTGTCAGTACCAAGCCTTTGTGGTAACGCGTGATTTGCTTGGCTGTTTGTTCATGCCTCACTTGGCGGATTAAGCTATCGTAGCCCGCATCTTTGGATAAAATCACAATATCGGCATTGTCATCTTCAATGGTAATGCGACCGATATAATACGCCAAACAAAAATCCAACGCATTTTTACCCGCTTGTTGAATATGAATAAAATGGATATTTTTCACCACTTCTTGCAAACGGCACAATGATTCAGACAGGGAAATATCCATTTTTTTTTGGTGAGCACCAATAAACAGCCAGATATTCAAATGGGGCTTGGCCCATTCGTCTAATTGTTCTGGCTGTAAATTTTCAAAATCAATAAGCACATGTTTCATGGTCAAATCCCCGAAAAAAAAGGCCGCTAAAAATAGCAGCCTCGTGATTTATGGTTGAGTGAGTCGTTTAAACACATCAATAATGGGTTGAATTTGATTGTATTTCATTTTAAGTGCTGCTTTATTAACCACTAGGCGACTGGAAATGTCACAAATATGTTCAACAGCTTGTAAGTTATTGGCTTTAAGCGTGCCACCCGTTGACACCAAATCGACAATAACATCAGATAAACCGACTAAAGGTGCCAACTCCATGGAACCATACAATTTAATGGTATCAATGTGCACGCCTTTATTGGCAAAGTGCTCCGCCGCAATTTTGGGGTATTTGGTGGCAACACGCAAACGCTGACCAGGTTTGGAAATGGCTGCATAATCTTGGCCATTTTGCAAAGCCACCATCATGCGACAAGTTGCAATGTGCAAATCCAAAGGCTGGTACAAGCCCTCACCACCATGTTCAATTAACACATCTTTGCCTGCAATGCCTAAATCCGCTGCTCCATATTGGACATAAGTGGGGACATCGGTGGCGCGCACAATCACCACTTGAATATGGGGGTGATTGGTGCCAATAATCAGCTTGCGCGACTTTTCAGGGTGTTCTGTGGGCACAATGCCCGCTTCGGCTAATAAAGGAAGTGTTTCTTCGAAAATGCGGCCTTTTGACAAGGCAATGGTTAAGGGCTTGGTCATACAGCAATCACAAAATAGGGTTAACCTTTAACAAAATACAATGCCAAAGGCAGTAACAAGGCAGCAAATAATAAAGCTGCCAATTGAATAGAGATAAAGTTTTTGCTTTTTTCATGGCTTGGGTTGTGTTCGGCTAATAATAAAAAGCCAATTAATGCACTCACAAAACACATAAAACCCAAGGGTAGTAGAATCAAAAACTTGTTGTCAGTAAAGATAGTGCCAAAGATTGCCATCAAAGACAATGCCAAAGCACCTAAAAAAGCCATTAAAGTGAAGCCCAAGTGAAAATCACGACGCAAAGACAGGGTGTGCAACATAGTGTACTCCTTGATTATTAACGTGAAATGGTACTGCTAATGCGATTCTATCAGTGTTTTTAAATCTGTGGCGATTTGTTTTGCAGGAACACCATGGGGTTCATACACGATGGCTTGGTTATGGCGATCCAATAAGTAAGTCCCTGTGCTGTGATCCATGAAATACATACCATCTTCACGCGGTACTTTGGTTGCTGTTACACGCCAATCTTTTTTTAATTGCTCTAATTCGTTGTTGGATGGCCACAAACCGATAAAAGTTTCATCAAAAAATGGAATGTATTTTGCCATGTTTTCGGGGGTGTCACGATCAGGGTCGATGGTCACAAAATACACTTGCACCTTTTTTGCCTCATCGCCTAACATTTCAAGGGCTTCTTTGTAGCTTTGCAAATTGGTTGGGCAAATATCAGGGCAATGGGTATAGCCAAAAATCATCACTTTGACTTGTGTTTTGTTGTCACTTAGACGCAAACGTTTTTGCTGGTGAGTGAGCAATTCAAAATCCCCACCTATTTTCTCTTGGCGAATGTCACTGCCTAAAAAAACCTGACTGGTTGG
>JASLDB010000063.1 GCA_030151665.1 Neisseriaceae bacterium | reverse complement strand
GTGGCAAGAAATTCTTCGTGGCCAGTAATATTTTGCCGCACAATGCCAAGTTAAAAACCTATCTTGATGACATGACGCCGATTATTGAGATGAAACCTGATGCTTTGATTATGGCTGACCCAGGTTTGATTATGAAAGTGCGTGAGAAATGGCCAGAAGTACCCATTCATTTGTCGGTGCAAGCCAATACGACTAATTATTGGGGTGTGCAGTTTTGGAAAAGCATAGGTGTTGAACGCATTATTTTATCGCGTGAGTTATCGATTGATGAAATCAAAGAAATTCGTCAACAGTGTCCAGATATTGAACTAGAAGTATTTGTGCATGGTGCTTTGTGTATTGCTTATTCAGGTCGTTGCTTGTTGTCAGGTTACTTTAACCACCGTGACCCCAATCAAGGCACTTGTACCAATGCTTGTCGTTGGGATTACAAAGTTCATGATACTGCTGAAGATGATGCTGGTGATGCCAAGGCATTGCAAGGTTTTGATTTTCATAAAGCGCAAGAAGAAGCCGACCAAGCATTTGCTTCGATTGGTGGACAAGTTCGTCATCCAGCGGCTGATAAAGTTTATTTGATCGAAGAAGCCAATCGCCCTGGTTCTATGATGCCAATCATGGAAGATGAGCATGGTACTTACATCATGAATTCAAAAGATTTACGTGCGATTGAACAAGTGGCGAAATTGGCAGAAATTGGTGTGGATTCGTTAAAAATTGAAGGTCGTACCAAATCTGTTTATTATGTTGCTCGTGCTGCACAATCTTATCGCAAGGCCATCGATGATGCAGTTGCTGGTCGCCCATTTGATTTTGGTTTATTGTCTGAATTAGAAGGCTTGGCAAACCGAGGCTATACCCCTGGTTTCTTAGAGCGCCACCAAACCCAAGATTATCAAAATTATTTAAGCGGCCATTCAACCTCTAAGCAAAGCCAGTATGCTGGTATTGTATTGGATGTGGATGCAGATGGTTGGGCTGAGATTGAAGTGAAAAACAAATTCTCAGTAGGTGACACCTTGGAAATCATTCACCCAAGTGGCAATGAAATTGTTGTGTTAAAAGAGATGACCAATAAAGGCCGTCCAGCAGAAGTTGCTGCAGGCAATGGTATTCAAGTGAAGATTCCCAATATGCAAGGCAAAGAAAAAGCCTTGATTGCAAGAATTATCAACCCTTAAAATAGGGTGTCTACAAAAGTCCGCTATGCGGGCTTTTTTTATGTGTTTTGTTATCGTGATACCACGGTTAAGGATGGGATGGTTTAAGACATGGCTTTGGTTTTTCGCAATTCACTAGGGGTTAGTCCAAAGCGCTGTTTAAAGTTTTTGGTAAACCGAGAAGGTGAAAAATAGCCACATTGTTCAGCGATGGATTGTATTGAGTCACTGCTGGTTTGCAGTAAATGAAGTGCAGTGCCTAATTGGGCATTGTCTTTGATGTTCTTGATGGTTTGGTTTTCTAATTGTAGTTTTCTTCTAATGGTGGATTCACTCATGGCTAAGGCATGGCAAATGGTTTGCCATGTTAAATTTTGGAATTGGTATTGGCGAAACAACGCATGAATGCGAAAACTTAATGTGGCATTGTTGCCAAACGAGGCAATTTCTTGGTACCCCATTTCATATAAACACATGAGTATTTCTTTTTTTCGATTACTGAGTATGTTTGCCGATGCCCATTTTGATATTTCCAAAAATTGTAGTAGCAATGTCTCAAGTTCAACGCTGGTTTTGCCCAATATATAGGGAGTAGAGGGTTGATTGGAAATGAGTGAAAGCCCAGAAAAATCTTCAGTATCAAATTCAATGATCAGTGCGAGGTATTCTTTTTTGTCTGGAATATTGCGAATGGTTGCCAGTTTATGATTGCTCAGGAATACAAAATGATGACTGTGGCAAACCGCTTGTTCTGGTTGACCAATGGTTTTGTGGCCACGCATGACAAAGACCAAAGTCGGTTTGGTGATTGCAATATTATTTAAGGTTTGTTGGTGAATAGCAGAGTAGACATAAAATGGTAAATCAGGTTTATCTTGTAAGGCTTCGTTTGCAATGCGAATGAGTTGATTGTCTGTCATGGTATTTTGGCGCTAATGGGCTAGAAGTTGGTTGTTTTGGAGCTAATGTAACTCATCACAAATCTTTATAATTTATTCACGATTTTAGCAAAGGATGAATGATGAATATTTATCAGAAAATAACGGTTATGGCTGCTTTTTGTGGTGGGTTTAATATAGCACAAGCATTGGAATTAACCAGTCCTGATATTGAACAAGGTGCTTACTTATCTTCTAAGCAAGTATATCAAGGCTTTGGTTGCTCTGGCGAAAATACTTCCCCAGCTTTAGAATGGAAACATGCCCCCAAAGAAACGAAATACTTTGCCATTACCATGTATGATCCTGATGCACCGACTGGCAGTGGGTGGTGGCATTGGCAAGTGGTGAATATCCCCAATAATATTCATCAATTACCCAGTGGTGCAGGTCAAGTCTCGGTAGCTGCGATGCCCAAAGGAGCCATGCAAATGCGAAATGATTTTGGCGAATATGGTTTTGGTGGCGCTTGTCCACCAGAAGGGCATGGTCAGCATCGTTATCAATTCACCATTTATGCGCTATCAGATAAAATTGATGTGCCCCAAGATGCGTCAGGGGCTTTGGTGGGTTATATGATTAATGCCAAGGCTATTGCAAAAAGTCAAATTGAAGTTGTGTACGAACGTCCATCAAAGTGATAAATGATTAAGTTATTTTAGTCTATTTGAGCGATATTGCTCAGGCAATATCGCATTGTGCAATTCATGTTGAGGCTTGAGTGGATGTTGATATTTTAAGGATAATTGAATGCAAAATCTTCAAGTATTGGATAATGTTGACTATTAATGCTTTATTGATTTGACATTGCTGTGTATTATCAAAGGGTTTTTATATTTGATTGCTGCTGTGAAAAAAAATATTTTGATGCTTTTATCCGCTTTGTTACTCAGTGCATGTTCTGCGGTGCAATATCAACCGTTGTCAGCCATTGATAAAATTGACCATGAAGCTGGTTACCGTTTATCGACTGCATTGACTCAAAACCATATTAAGAATAACAGTGATGATGTTTTTATGGTGATGTCTTTTTCTGGTGGTGGTACTCGAGCCGCAGCTTTGGGTTATGGGGTGCTGGA
>JASLDB010000055.1 GCA_030151665.1 Neisseriaceae bacterium | reverse complement strand
AGGTAATCATTTTGTCGAATTGCAAGTGATTGACAGTATTTTAGATCGGCATGCTGCCTACCAAGCTGGTTTTAAACCAGGTCAAGTCGTTGCCATGGTCCACACAGGCTCTCGCGATGTGGGTTTTTATGTGGGGAAACGATGGCAAGACAAGGCCAAAGCTGCTTGGCCCAAACAAGAAAAATTTCCTGAATCTGGCTTATTTGCCTTGGTTGATAATGCTGCACAAGAATACCTATTGGCCATGGGAGCAGCTGCTCGCTATGCTTGGCTTAATCGCATTGCCATTACCGAATTATTTCGCCAAACGTGGCAATGTATTTACCAGCAAGACAAGAGTCGCGTGGTGGTAGACGTTTCACACAATATGGTTTTTGCTGAAAACGGCTATAACATCCATCGCAAAGGCGCTACACCAGCCCACACTGGTCAATTGGCATTGATTCCAGGCTCCATGGGAGATTATTCTTTTGTGGCATTGGGTCTGGGTAACCCTGAATGGCTATCCTCTTGTTCACATGGCGCTGGTCGTGCCATCAAACGCCAAGCCATGCGCCAACGCATTCGCAAGCAAGAAAACCATGGTCATCATTTGCCTTTTGAATGCATCACTTTAAAAAGTGACCGGTTAATAGAAGAGTCACCATTAGCATATAAACCCATTACCCCAGTCATCAAAGTACAAGAAGAAGCTGGATTAATTCACCCCATTGTTAAACTCAAACCATGGATAACCTTTAAAGCATCTTGATGAATTAAAATTTATATTCTAACCACATTAAAACGTGGTTTTTAACATTCTCCTGATTGATTCATTCCACAAAACCATCTTTTTTTCACAACAAAAAAAGGCGCTATTGCGCCTTTTTCTGATTGGATTCCCATTGTGTTGATGCTTATTCTGCCCAACCAGAAATAAATTTACTGTCCATAAACTCCTCCAAGCCCCATACACCGCCTTCTCGTGCACGGCCTGATGCTTTTACACCACCAAATGCGCTGCCAGCAGCACGGCTTTTGCCATTCATCTCCACCATACCAGCTTGCAATTGACGCGATAAACGGCGACGGCGTTCCGTATTTGTGGTTTGGACGTAATTGGTCAAACCATAAATGGTATCATTGGCAATTGCCACCGCTTCCTCTTCTGTATCAAATGGGATAATCGCCAATACAGGGCCAAAAATTTCTTGGCTGGCCACGGTCATCTCATTATTGACGTCAGCAAAAACCGTTGGCTTGACAAAATACCCTTCATGCAAACCATCAGGCAAGCCCACGCCACCAGACACCAAGCGCGCACCTTCATCTATCCCTGCTTGAATCATGCCTTGAATTTTATCCCATTGTACTTTTGAAATCACAGGGCCGATGTGTTGCCCTGATTGGTGTGCTGTATTGACCATTGTTGAATCTGCCACTTCTTTGGCAATGGCAACCGCTTTATCATAATAAGCTCGTTCAACCAACATGCGAGTGGGTGCATTACAAGACTGCCCAGTGTTTTCCATACAATGGCGAACCCCCCTTGCGACAGCATCATCATCTGCATCTGCAAACACCAAATTAGCACCCTTACCACCCAATTCCAATACCACTTTTTTCACGGTATCAGCAGCAGCCTTGGTAATTGCAATACCCGCACGCGTAGAGCCTGTAAATGACACCATTTCAACATCAGGGTGCACAGACAATTGTGTTCCCACGCCCACACCATCACCATGAACCATATTGAATACACCAGCAGGCAAACCTGCCTCATGCAAAATCTCGGTCCACACAATAGAAGACAAAGGAGCAATTTCTGAAGGTTTTAACACCACAGTATTGCCTGCTAACAACGCAGGAATCACTTTCAATGTAACTTGATTCATCGGCCAATTCCATGGCGTAATGGCGGCCACTACACCAACTGGCTCCCATGAAACCATGGTATCAGGTGATTTATCATTTAAAGGGCGAATGAATTCAAAATTTTTAAAAGCATCAATAAAGGTTTCAATATGAAACACCCCACAACCGACTTGATCTGACAATGAAAAATCCAAAGGTGCACCCATCTCGGTACTAATTGCCTGTGCCATGTCATTAGCCCGTTTTTGGTACACTGCCAATATTTTTTCCACATAAGCCAAACGCTTATTTGGCGTGAGTTTCGACCATGTCGAAAAAGCAGCTTTTGCAGCGGCCACAGCAGCATCCGTATCGGCTTGGTCACCAATCGAAATAACAGCAACGGCTTTTTCTGTTGAAGGGTCAATCACAGCATAATCATTTTTTTTTGCTGGGTTAACCCATTGTCCATTGATATAAAATTGGCGGTAATCTACTAATTGTGTCATGCACTTCTCCTTTGTACATTGTCGTATTGCATCGTCTATCATTTGATGATTTGCTGACTTACTCACCCAGATTTTAAGGTCATTCAAAATCCCAAATGGCAGTCATTATTTATGGATACAATACCCGAGAAGATTTACCCTAGCAACATTTTATCGTTTAAAAAATAGGCAAATATCTGATTGCATATGAATGTTATCTTAACCCCATACAAGTATAAACGGACAATTTTTCGCACAATAATCAACCGTGATACACCAACACCATATGTCTTGCCATCCACAGCATTCAAATACTATTCATTCTAGTCTAAATACAAGGTTTCTGGCTTAATGAGCATCTTGATGGACTGTCCGAAATAATCATTAACAAAAAAACAATATACCAAGCTACCCAAGCGCATACTTGAAAATAAACACAATGGATTGAGGTGCTTTTTCATCCCAATAGACACATCAGCCATATTTATCACAACATAACATCTCATCCACATTCCTCATACTTGCTTACCGTTTCTTTTTTTTCTTGTTGGATTTTTTGGTGTATTTCTTTTTCAAAACAGGCTTATTAGGTGTTAATACATTGATTCGAATAAGTGCATACTGAAATAAAAAACCACAAACATAAGCAGCCCAAAATAACATGGCGATAAAGGTATCCTGAGACCAATCTATTTCAAATGGTAACTTTTCGGTAACATACAATAAGCCCGCAACAATCGGTAACACTAGCCACAATCGATAAAAATATTTTTGGCTAAACACCATCATCTTCTGAGATTGCAGCCACCCATAACTGCCCGAAGAAGATGAAGCCAGAACAAACTGAAAATCACACTGATAAAACCGAGTGACTTGCCGATAAAAAGACTTTTCCCAAATAAACCAAAACACAATATAAACAATCACCGCTAAGATAGTTGATAATGAGCTTGATTCAATAAGTGCTTGCCCATCGCGAATCAATTGAATTCCCAAAAAATAAAGCGCGGTATACAGCACAGAAATACCATATTGTTTGATGCCAAATAAAAAATCTTCCATTCCCCTCCCTCATAACAAAAAACATTTATTCCAAAAATCATCACATCCACCATAACATGGCGCTACCGCCAAGATTCGTGCCCCATATTGATGACAATGACTATACTGCCTATAAAATAAATCAATGCTATTTGATAGTCAATTTAACCATTACAATGGTATATTCTTGACTGAGCGAATACTCAGAATATTCCTTTTATTTTAATTTTCAGGAGGACGCATGAAAAAACGTATCCTATCCATTGCATTACTAACAACATTATTGGCATCTGGTTGCGGCACAACCAACGAAAGCGGGATGAGCAAATTGGCTAACCTGGTCTCCAAAGCAATGCCATTTGTACAAGAATCTGAAGAGTGGGAAGCCTACAGTAACCAAAAAACGCAACAAGGCGTCAGTTACAGTGCAGCGAGCACGTCAGATATTCAATACATTTCCAATCGCATGGATGCAGAATACGCCAGAGCAGTTGATCGTTTATCACGCCCATTTGCTTCAGAAAAAAACCTTGAAAAAGAACTTGATAAAGCAAATAAAAACTATCGTTTTAAATACAATACCGCTTTGGTGGTAAAAGACAAATCAGCAGCAACCATTGGTTATTGCGTTAATTATGATGTTACCCGTTGGGAAAATGGTAGAGCGACGGCACCCGATGCTGATGGCAATGAAACCCAAGCGTTTATTTATGTCGCAAAAGACAAACCCGTTTCTTTGGCCACTGTTGATCGTGACTTTATCAAAAAAATGTGTGGTACCAATTTTTACAACCAAAACAAAAATCCCAATGCTTAGTCTTAAATGAATTAAGCAATCAGATTAACTGACAAAATAGCAGTTGGCGCCATCACGCTACTGCTATTTTTGTTAGGCATGTTTATTCTTAACAAAGAATCCAGTATCAACGTAGAAAATGCTTAACCAAACGACTGAATATTTTTGTTAGTTTTCAAGCGCCCAGATAGACCAAGTCGCATGACACAAAAAAATCCCTTACCCATCTGATTGGGCAAGGGTAAAAAACAACTAGAAGAAACTTTTTAGATATCCATGCGATATTGAATCATTTCTGTTTGTTCGGCTATCCAATTGTATAAGCGTTGTGCGGTATGATTATGATTTTGGGTGTGCCAATACACTTTCTCACAATTCATTTTTCGTGCTTCTTCGTGTAAGCGCTCAATTAAACGCTTGCCAACCTGTTGACCGCGACTTGTCGAATCAACAAACAAATCTTCCAAATAACAAGAAGCTTGACGTGACCAAGTGGTGTGGTGGAAAACAAAGTGTGCAAATCCCACCACCTTGTCACCGTTTTTAGCCATTAAGCAATGTACTGGCACCATGGGGTCTAAAAATCTTTCCCAAGTTGTGTGCGTAACCTCTTCTGGCAACTGTACTTTGTAAAAAGTTTGATAAGCCAACCAATGTGGCAACCATTGTTGAAAATCGTCTGCTTGCGCAAATGTCAATGTTAAATCAGTCATGTGAAAAATCCTGTGCTATCTGGTTGATGAGATGGGTGTATCATAAGGGCAATTTTGGTACTACATAAGATACAGTTTATGAATTTTTTATGGAGCCACTTTATTGAAAAAATCAAAACAAAACACCATCTCCAAAGCCACTTTTCCTGAGTTGCAATTGCAGCAAGGTCTACTAAAAGACAGTGTCTATGATGCGATCCGTGCTGCCATTTTGTCTGGGCATCTGCAAGCCAACATGAAATTGCCATCAAGTCGGCATTTATCACAAAGCATGGCTGTTTCGCGCAATACAGTGTTATCAGGCTTGGAGCGTTTACTAGACGAAGGTTATTTGTACACCAAACCAGGCTCTGGTACTTATATCCACCCCCATATCCCTGATGATTTATTGTTGGCACAATCGAGCAATACCAGCAATGAACCCCAAAAAGTGGTTATCTCGGCATTAAGCAATCGCATGGATGCCATGAAAAACATTTGGACACCATCTAATAAACAAGCATCTGCCACACCCAATCAACTTTTTGCTGTGGGTGTCGGTTGTGTGGATATTTTTCCGCACAAAGCTTGGGGTCGGGTCTTGGGCAGAGTTTGGCGGCAACAACACCATTCATTAATCGCCAACAATGATGTGTCAGGTAGCTTACCTTTGCGCCAAACCATTTGCCAATACATTCAAAGTACACGTGGCTTGAAGTGTCAGGCAGAGCAAATTTTAATCACCAGTGGCACACAGCAAGCCATCCACTTAAGTGCTCAGGTACTTTTAAATCCGGGTGATGTGGTGGC
>JASLDB010000047.1 GCA_030151665.1 Neisseriaceae bacterium | reverse complement strand
CCATTTCATCTGGCTTGGTTGGAGCCAAATAATCTGCCTCAACCGTCATCGCCACCGTCCCCGTGCCCGCATCAATAAGGAAATCGGGTTTATCCAAATCAAAAGCAGCAACATCCGCTTTCTCTGTCATCAATTCCAAGCGAAATAACCCCGTTCGACCTGTTGCTATCTGGGTTCCAACAAAGTAAACATATTCATTGTATGTTCGAACAGTGGTCGTACCCATATTAAAGCATACAGCATTATTTGCATTATTAGCACAATTAACAAAACTGCCTTTATTGGTACCTGTTTTACCATCAGCAGCGCCTTCTTGTGGCATTACCACTGCTTTTTGACAATCGGATACCACCACCCAAGCATGGCGCTGGATATCTGCTTTAATACTCTGATCGGTACTTTTCCAACTAGCATAACTACTGCTAACAGGATCATAATTATTAGAATATGCCCCTTGTACAGCAAATGCAGCATCGCCGATATCAGAAAATTTAGCTTTCATGGTCTCTTCGCCAAATTTCTCAATCAATTGCGCCTTGGTCAACATGCGTACATTGTTGTAGCTTTTATTCGCATCACCCAAAAAAAAGCTCTTTGTTACCGGTGATAATAATGAATTCTTAATTTTATCATCCACACTCAAGCGATTGTTAATATCGGCATCATTGTACGAATAACAGCCATAACTGCCAGCATTGCGAATGCTATAAGCCACCATATTCAAAGTTGTTCTCGCTTTTTGTTGACTGGTCACTTTTCGCACATTGGCAACATTCAGTTGTTGTGTTTTGAGATAAGCACCACCCATGGCCAAGATAATAATTAAACTCAAGCTACTGGCCACCAAAAGCTCTATTAAGGTAAAACCCTGCTGCTTGTGCCGATTCAATAATTGTTGTGCTGACAATAAAGACATTATTGATTGACCTCCAATTGATAGGTATAAGCCACTTGCGTCTCTTGTGTTGAAGCATCTTCAACAGTAATCAACCCACCCTCGCTTGCTGACAGATTGGGGTCGCCAACATTCCAAGCCACACGAATCACACTGCCTTTACCAGCAACAAGTCCACCACCATCTGGTTTTTTACAATCCATAAATTGTGTAATTTCAGCTGACGACGTTGGCAATTGTCCACCACCAGCAACGCCTGAACAGACCTTAAGTTTCATGTTGACACCCGTATCCAAACCGTCTGCTACTTCTTTTGCAAAAGCTGCTACCTGATCACAGGCAGTTTTGGTTGCATCCGTCTGGCTTGCACAATCTAATTTCTTTATATCTTTAAAATTATAATGGGTATAGCTGCGATAAAATGTATTATTAGCAGGAGCATACACGATTGGATTGGCCAACATGCCTTCCATCAGATTTTCTGTGGCATTACTGACCACAGTCAATGCTGAAGCTTCTTTGATATTGGTTTGGGTTTTTAATTGCACAGCCACAAATGCCAACAAACCAAAAGCCACCACAAACATCGACACCACAACTTCCAATAAAGTCGTGCCTTTTTGTTTGTTTTTACTGGCTAAATAATGCGCAGATTGTTTTCTCATGATGCCGCAGCCCTCAATTTATCAGGTGATGTACACAAGGTGGCTACATACCCTTTAGGCTCAACACCTCGCCCATTTTTACACAATACAGCACGACCACTGTAATCAACATACATAATCCTCGCCGTTGTTAGTGGATCATCCTTATCGGTAAAGATAAATCGCATGGCTTGTGCACTGCCGATTACATTACCATTGCCCTGAAAACCAAACTCAGCAGGGCCTTTTTCTAATTTGCCATCATTCAAAATATCAATCTGTACAGTTAATGTCGATTTAACTTGATACAGGCGCAAAGACTCTCCTGCGGTATAGCTATTGCTTTTATCAGAATCCGCATAAGAAACAATACCTTTAGCAAACCCATCCTTACCACAGCCATCTAATTTACCATCTTTTTTAATGTTTGCAGGGCACATGTAAACAGGTGTGCCTTGACGCAATGCCTCTTGTCTTGCCGAATTAATAACACTGGCAAAACCAGCAGCTGCTTCATTTTGTGAAGCCCCCTTGCCCATTTTGGTCATGGCAGGCATGGCCATGGCAGCAAAAAGACCCATGATAACCACGGTTACCATGAGTTCGACGAGCGTAAAGCCTTGTTCTTTTAAATGTGCTTGCATATGCATACACAGCCTTTATATGCTATAAGAGTAATTGTGTCTTAATATTACCAAATCAAGACAGCTGAGTACTGACATTTTAGACTAATGGTAGTACTGTGCGATAAGCGCCACCATGATTGAAGAGGGTATTAAGCCTTATTCATCATCAAAACCGAAACCGCCTTCAGGCAATGCTGCGTTGTCAAATTTGGCAAATTGACCCAAGAATGTCAAAATCACTTTGCCAGTTGGGCCATTACGATGTTTACCAATAATCGCCTCTGCATAGCCTTTGTAGGGTGAATCCGCATTGTAATATTCATCACGGTACATAAAGATAATAATATCAGCATCTTGCTCAATCGCACCCGACTCACGCAAGTCAGACATCATGGGTCGTTTATCAGTTCGTTGTTCTACTGAACGCGACAATTGGGACAAGGCAATAACAGGCACTTGCAATTCTTTGGCCAGTGCTTTTAACGATCGAGAAATCTCGCCCAGTTCTGATGAGCGATTATCCCCTCGACCAGAGCCAGACATTAATTGTAAATAGTCAATCACAATTAAACCCAATTTGCCATCAAAGCGACGTGCCAAACGCCTTGCACGTGCGCGCAATTCCAATGCCGTCAAACCAGGGGTTTCATCAATAAACACAGGGGCATTGGATAATTTCATCACTGCCTCGTTTAAACTGCTCCAATGATCATCTTCCAAGCGGCCTGTGCGTAAAACATGTTGATCCAAGCGCCCCACAGAACCCAACATCCTCATAACCAGTTGCGTACCACCCATCTCCATAGAAAATACAGCAACCGGTAAATTTTCGACCACACCAACATGCTCGGCAATGTTCATTGAGAATGCGGTTTTACCCATCGAAGGTCGACCCGCCACAATCACCAAATCCCCCGGTTGCAAACCAGATGTTTTATTGTCTAAATCTGTAAAACCAGTGGAAACACCCGTCACTTCATCGGGGTTTTCACGTGAATACAAGGCATCAATACGCTCCACTACTTCGCTCAATAAATCTGGCATCTCCAAGAAACCTTGTTGTGAGCGACTGGTGCTTTCTGCAATTTGGAAAACTTTGTTCTCAGCTTCATCTAGCAGTTGTGCTGCTTCACGCCCTTGTGGGTTATAAGCAGCACGGGCAATATCGGTTCCCACTTGTGCCAATTGGCGCATAATAGACCGTTCACGCACAATTTCGGCATAACGGCGAATATTGGCAGCTGACGGGGTGTTTTGCACCAAATCGATTAAATAAGGCAAACCACCCACTTCATCAATTTCTTCACGCCGCTGCAATTCTTCTTGTACTGTTATCACATCCGCTGGGCGTGAGAGCTCAATCAAAGAAGCAATGGCACGAAAAATAAAACGGTGCTCTTGTCGGTAAAAGTCATCGGCCATCAATACATCAGCAATGCGATCCCATGCTGAATTTTCCAATAACAAACCACCCAAAACCGACTGCTCCGCTTCCACCGAATGTGGTGGCAATGATAAAGCGGCCACATCTTGGTCCACATTATCCATATCCCAATCTTCCATGCATTTTACCTCTCAGAAATTTGTGCCATTTTACCATTACACCTGACAATTAGGCAGTTGCATTCGCAAATGCTTGATAGTTTCCCCAAAAGGGACAATTAATATATATAATTAGAGCCAAGCTGTGAAAACAACGTACAATGTGCATTCACAGACCGATTAACCTTCACATACGCTAGGAGATCAGAATGGAACATACACTACCTACTCTTCCATATGCACTAGATGCTTTAGAACCACACCTATCAAAAGAAACTTTAGAGTTTCATTATGGTAAACACCACCAAACTTACATCACCAATTTAAACAATCAAATCAAAGGCACGGAATTCGAAAACTTGTCTTTAGAAGAGATTGTTAAAAAATCAACAGGTGGCGTATTTAACAATGCAGCACAAACTTGGAACCACACTTTTTACTGGTTCAGCCTAACGCCAAATGGTCAAGGCAAACCAACAGGTGACTTGGCTGCTGCAATCGATGCAAAATGGGGTTCTTTCGAGAAGTTCCAAGAAGCATTTGGCACTTGTGCAGCGGGTACATTTGGTTCTGGTTGGGCTTGGTTGGTTAAAAATGCCGATGGTTCTTTGGATTTGGCATCAACCAGCAATGCAGCAACACCTTTAACTGGTGACGCAACACCATTGCTAACATGTGATGTTTGGGAACATGCTTACTACATCGATTACCGCAATAGTCGCCCTAATTACTTAGGTGGTTTCTGGCAAATCGTTAACTGGGAAGAAGTGGCTAAGCGTTTCGCTGCTTAATTTTTCGCTGCTTAATTTTTCGCTGCTTAATTTTCAGTACAAAAAAAGCGAAGCTTAAAAGCTTCGCTTTTTTTAATACCCATTTTTACTCTGCTGCGCTACCAGCTACGCGCAATGTTTGTGAGCCTTTTTTCATCTTAATGGTTTTTTTCAAACTTTGTAAATACAACACCAATGAATTTTGACCTTGTACAGTTGCCAATTGCTCCTTAACTTGTGGCAAAATTTCACCTGCATTGTCTGGCACCTTCACACTAACCACTTCCATTAATACGGGCGTTGGCAAACCCTCTAATAGCACATAAGCAGGCTTACCATTGACAGGTTTGGCTGATAACATTTGCTGATAGGCTTCTGGTGGTAAATTTTGCTTGGCCATTTCAGTGGTTAATGTTTGCACAGGTGACCAAGGCAAATCAACTTTTTCACCTTTTTGCAGTTTTGCTAACGCTTCTTGCGCTTTTTGCTTCGCCAAAGCATTTAATTTAGTGGTGAATACTTGTTGCTGCACCGCCTCTTTAACTTCGGCAAAAGACAGTTGCTTTTCAGGACGAACTTCGGTTGGACGAACCACCCAAATGCCTTTATCTTCAACGGAAATAGGCTCTGAATTGTGCTTGGCTTTAATCGACTCAGCACTAAAAATCGCCTTAATCAGCTCTTCTGGCATTTGTTGTTCTTTGGCTTGTGCTTCAGTAATCCACTCACCACTTTGTTCAACTGTGGTATTCAATTTTTTCGCCAATGCTTTTAAATCATTGGGGGTATTGAACGCCAATTCAGCCATTACATCTTTGGATTCACGCATGGCCTTCACGGCTTTTTGTTCTTTGACTTGGGCTTCTAACTGAGGCTTCATGCTCTCCATCGTTGGTGCTGCTGGAATATTCAACACTTTAACAATATGATAGCCTTCAGCGCTTTTTACTAAAGCACTGACTTCATCTTTTTTCAATTTAAATGCAGCCGCTTCAATACCCAATTGTCCATCAGCACGAATAGGGCCTAAAACACCACCTTTTGCACCACTTGTTTTATCATCGGAATACATTTTTGCCAATGCAGCAAAATCAGCAGGCTTGGCTTTAACTTTGGCCAACACATCAGCTGCTTTTTTCTCTAAGGCTTTTTGGGTGGCATGATCTGCATCTTTTGGTACAGCAATCATAATATGAGCAACCTCACGCACGGCTTGCACATTAGCCGATTGACTGGCAAAGGCTTTTTTCAATTCATCCTCACTGACAGTTTGCTTTTCTGCCAAAGCTTTTGCAGCCAATACCACAAACTCAAACTTCACCGCTTGTGGTTGCATATAATCTTTTTTGTGAGCATCGTAGTATTTTTGAACTTCGTCATCACTCACTTGAATGTCTTTGGTCCACATAGCGCTATTAAACGTCATGGTACGCACTTCACGCTCAGACATCATCAGGCCAACCACATCTTTGGCTTGCACATCACTAATCATGTGATTGCTTTCCAAGAGATTAACCACTGCCATCAACATGGCTTGATTACGCAGACTGCGAATCAAATCATCTTCAGTTTGGTTGCTATTTTTTAAAAAACCTTGATATAAAGCTTCGCTAAACTGACCATTTTCTTGAAACTCTGGCTTTTGCATAATGCTTTGTTTAATCGCCTCCAATGGGATTTCAATACCCAATTGTTTCGCGCCCATCAACAAATAAGCTTCATTACTCAAGCTTTCTAGCACCTGTTGTTTTACTTCGTCTGTACTACCGCCCTCAAGATTCTGCGCCACACGCATAACATCTTGCTCGGTAATTTCAGTGTCGCCAATTTTAACCAAATAGCTATCAGTAGGCATGGCTACCATGCTACCACCCACCACAACAAAGCTTAAGGCCAAGGCGCCAATAATGATCTTAACTGATCTTTGGTATTTTTCAACTACTTGAAACATAGTATATTCAGATTCAATAAAAATTAATAATAAAAGCATTTTAACGCTTATCTAATAAAAAAGGTGAACAAACTGTTCACCTTCTTTCTTTAAAGTAATGGGCTAATGCCTAATTACATTGCGTCTTTTAATGCTTTACCAGCACGGAACTTAGGTGTTTTAGCAGCAGGAATCACCAAAGCTTCACCAGTTTTAGGGTTGCGACCGTTACGCTCTGCACGTTCACCAACATAGAAAGTACCAAAACCAACTAAAGTTACTGTATCGCCAGTTTTTAAAGCTGTGGTTACAGCATCAATCATGCCATCCAATGCTTTGCCAGCAGCGGCTTTAGAAATATCTGCGTTTTGTGCAATTGCTTCGATGAGTTCAGACTTATTCACAATAAAGTCCCTTTCTATCATTGTTAAATCGATTGATTATCCAAGTAGCTTGGAGCATGTATGCTTTATAGCAAGCCTAAAAACCCAGTGTCAAGCACCGAATGATTAACCATGCTGCATTTGTGCACTATTTGTTGATATAAGACACAATATCACCACAAACTAGTGCTTTGTCGCTTTGTCGCTTGACCTAGCAGCTTTTTTTACTGGTAAGTTATCCATGCCCTCATCATTCAAGCTTGATGTAAAAGGTTCAGGCATCGAGCTTAGCGCAAATGACAATACCTCATCAATCCACTGTACTGGATGAATACTTAAACCCTCTTTGACATTCATTGGAATTTCTTCCAAGTCCTTCACATTATCCTTGGGAATCAAAACATGTTTAATACCACCGCGAAGTGCTGCCAATAGTTTTTCTTTCAAGCCACCAATAGGCAATACCTCTCCACGCAAGGTAATCTCACCTGTCATCGCCACATCGGCTCTCACAGGGATATTGGTCAATGCAGAAACCATTGCCAAAGTCATGCCGATCCCCGCACTAGGACCATCTTTTGGTGTTGCGCCTTCAGGAACGTGGACATGCATGTCCGTTTTCTCGTAAAAGTCAGGTGCAATACCCAATGCTTCGGCACGTGAACGCACCACGCTTAAAGCCGCAGTAATCGACTCTTGCATGACATCGCCCAATTTACCTGTACGAACAATTTGACCCTTGCCTTTTAAGGCAACTGCTTCCACTGTCAATAGCTCACCACCGACCTCTGTCCACGCCAGACCAGTAACTTGACCAACACGATTTTCAGTGTCTGCAACACCATAATCAAAGCGGCGCACACCCAAATAATCATGCAAATTGGCATCATTAATTTCAACCAATTGACCATCAAAAATCTTACGGCGTGTTTTTTTACTACTGCCCTCAGTTAAGACATGTTTCATGACCACTTTTCGGCACAGTTTCGCCACTTCTCGA
>JASLDB010000007.1 GCA_030151665.1 Neisseriaceae bacterium | reverse complement strand
TAGTCATTTATTTTAAAACTTAGATTTTACCAACCAAGTCCAAAGATGGTGCCAATGTTTTTTCGCCTTCTTTCCATTTAGCTGGACAAACTTCGCCTGGGTGAGCAGCAACATATTGAGCAGCTTTAATTTTGCGAATCAAATCGCTTGCATCACGGCCAATGCCTTCAGCAGTCACTTCAACAGCTTGGATAGTGCCTTGTGGGTCAATCACAAATGTTGCACGGTCTGCCAAGCCTTGGCCTACACGCAATACACCGAAGTTGTTTGCCAAGTTAAATGTTTGGTCACCTACCATGTAGTATTGGATTTTACCGATGGTATCAGAAGAATCGTGCCAAGCTTTGTGAGTGAAATGGGTATCAGTCGATACAGAGAACACTTCAACGCCCATGTCTTGCAATTGTGCATAATGATCAGCCAAGTCGCCCAATTCAGTAGGACAAACAAAAGTGAAGTCAGCTGGGTAAAAGAAGAATACAGCCCATTTGCCTTGTACATCTTTTTCAGAAATTTCTACAAATTTGCCTTGACGAAAAGCAGTGGCATTGAAAGGTTTGATTTGGGTGTTTACGTTAGCAACCATTTTTAACTCCTTAAATAAGTTCGTTGTGTGTCTGTTGAATTTCAATACAGTCAGTGTAACGAAAAAACACACATGTGGTGATTGAATATCTTGATAAGAGTAATAGCTTTTGTAAATTGATTTTTAAATATCAATAAATTTTTTAAAAAATAATTGTAGCGCAATCTACCAACAACATCAAGCCATTGAAAATATTCGTTGTTTAAAAAAGCCTTGTCGATATTCTCTAGACAAGGCTTTTTGACTTTTGCTGTTACTTCTTAAATACAATGGCTTTCGCGGTTAAGGCTTTGAGCGCATCGGATAAGTTTTGCAGCTCATCCACCATCATTTTAGCGGTGCCTTCACTGCCTTTGCCATGTTTACGTTGGTGCACAAATTCTGTTTTAATTTGTAACCAACGCTCTTTTTCTTCTGCCGTTAACACCCCTCGCAAATCTGACAATTTTAATAAATTCTCTTCTGCTTTGGTGGTTAACAATTGTGCCTCACCTTGGTAATGGTCAGAAACCAACTGATTCAGTTCCACATCATTCATAATGGCAGATACTTTCTCCACCATTTTATTCATATTGCGATAACTGCCTTGTAATTTAAATGCAGGTTCAGTTCGGTAATCATCACTTTGGGCAGCACTGGCAATATACGCTGCATTCACCTTAGCCAATACTTCTCTTACCTTCAGTAAATGACTAAATACTTGGGTAATTTCTTGGATTTCAGCACTGCTATAATGATAAGTAAAATCTGTATTGGCAATGTCTTTGCCAGCAGCTTTATCAATAAAGGTGTACACATCTTGCATGTCACGTGTTGCCAATGGTGCCAAAATAGGATTGGACGTTAAGCTATTTTCCAAATAGCTTAGGTTAAAGGCCTCTTGCATATTGCCCAAGGTTTCACCCAAGTTATAAACGTCAGCACGGTTCGCTAGCATATCTGGAATCTGAAACACTTCACCCGATTCTGTATAAGGGTTGCCCGCCATCACCACACAAAAACGGCGCCCACGCATATCGTATGTTTTGGTTTGACCACGCCAAACACCATCAATTCGCCTTGTGCCATCACACAATGAAATAAATTTTTGCAAAAATTCTGAACTGGTGTGCTGGATATCATCCACATACAGCATCACATTATTGCCCATTTCCAATGCCAAATTCAATTTCTCTAATTCTTGCGCGGAGGTCGAATCTGGTGCTTGGGCAGGGTCTAATGAATACACTCGGTGCCCCAAGGATGGTCCATTGATTTTCATGAAAATCAAACCCAAACGAGCCGCCACATACTCCATCAAAGTGGTCTTACCGTAACCGGGTGGAGAAATTAACATCAACAAACCCATTAAGTCCGTGCGTTTGCTCTCACCCACCGTTCCCATTTGCTTGGCCAAATTATCACCAATGACAGGCAAATACACTTGTTGAATCAATTGATTTCGCACAAACGATGTCAGGGGTTTTGCCCTAAATTCATCCAAGCGCAAATGATTGGCCTCATCTTTTAACACATCAGCGCGCAAGGAATGATAGCGTCGCAACTGCGGAATAAACACTTCATTTTGGTAGCGAACACGCTCCAATAAAGTATCCAATGAAACCGTCAATGCCCGCTCTTCAATCAAGACATGGCTACCCAATAATTGATTAACCGTCACTTGCAAAGCCACTTCACTCACATGGAAGATTTGCTCATTTTGCAAAATCAACATGGCCACGGCTTCATCAATATAATGCGTTAACAATGATAATTCTTCGTCCACTTGGCTTAAGCCATATAAAGCATTGCTTAATTGCTGCCATTGCAAATGGGGAAATGCTGCTAATCGCGCCAAGGTCGATTGAAAATCAGACCACACATGCTGCTCTTCCAATCGCACTTGCAAACCATGTGCCAATTGGGCAGCATACTTACTCACCACCCATTCAGGCGTGTCATTTTGCGCCAACCAAGCCACCAAAAATTCAGCGGCAGTCAGGATGCTTTGCTCAGCAAAAGCCAGTTCATGCGCCACAACAAATTTTTCCATGTCTTGGTGCAATTGTGCTTGTAAGGCAGTCACCCCGGCAGGATAAGCAAACACTTGCAAAATGGCATGATTGGATTTGGCGCGATCCAGTAATAGGCTTTTTTGCTCTGCTGCTTGTGTATGCCAGAAAAAATAAGCCAAAGCACGGGCAGATGCACCATAACGCAGCAATCCTGCATATTCAGCCACTGGCAAAATGGCCTGAATAATCAAAGCAGCATCATGGTCATGCACACCTTTTTCATAGCCTTCTTTGTAGCGTGGGGTTGCATATTGGCGAACTTGCTGCGTTAGCACTGCCAAATCATGCACATGGTTTTTCACATCTTGCCAATGTAAATCCCCCTCTTCTGCACGGGCGGCTTTCAAAAATTGCACAGCCAAGTACTCGGCTCGGTACAATTGCCCAGATTCAGATTCATGCACCACTTGCCAAAAATCTTTTAAAGCATCAAATTCTGCTTTTTGTGTGGGTTCAAAATAATCGGTTCCACTCAAATGAATATTCAATTGCCCATTGCGTGGTAACAAGGTAATGTCCAAAGCCTGTGTATTCACACTAAAACGATGCTTGCCCAAACGAATGACACGACCATCATCTTCAAACAATTCTGTTTTGTCACGCAAGGCACGCATGACGTTGTCTTGAGTGCTTTTCAATCGAGCTTCAATGTCATCAGCCCGCATTCCGTCTTGCAAATCCCGTAACCGCTGCACCAACTCTTTTAGTTTCAAAACCAAAGCATCAGCCGCAAAAAAAGCGTTAATTTCTTCAATGGTTTGCAATCGCTCCAAACGCCTTGGCATGGTTTCGATAATTCGCAAAGCAGCATCCTGAATGGCTTGTGCCTTACGCTGTCTATCGTCTAACAAACTTTGCTTATGCGACTCAAAACTTTCTAAGACCTCTTCTCGCTTATTGAGAATATCGGTTAAATAGGCTTCATGTTCACCAAATGCCGATTCAAAATCTTCCAATTGCACCAATAATTTAGACAGTTGCTCATCGCAACTTTCAGGAGAATTGGCCAAAGACAAGGCACTTGTGACACTTTGGTTAAACAATTGGAACTGTGCACCGAATTGCTGCAAGGTTTCAGACGTTAATAAATTTTTGCGACGCTGAGCCGCCAATGCTTTGCCTTGATTCAGTTTAGCAAAAACAGTGGTGATGGCTTCAATCATGTGCGTTTTTTGTGTGGCATCATCAACTTGCAAAGTACTCACCAATTGAGTCAACATGTCCAAATCACTGCTCATTTGGTTCATCTGATCCAATGGTATTTGTAACAAACTGACTGTTTGGGCTTGTTCAACAGCCAAGTCCAATTCATTTAAACTTTGGTAATACGGCTCAAACGCACTTTTTTGTGATAAGAATTCAACGGTGGCAAGCACCACTTTTTCATGAGCCGCTTGCAAATCAGCTTCCATTTGCAAAATAGCGTCCACATCAATATAGCGCAAATCTTTAATGGTCAATAACAAACCACGTTGAGCTGTTAAGCCATTTAATGCCTCAACATAATCCGAAATCAATTGCCAACTATCTGGCAACAAGGTTTGCAATAATGCTTGTTGCTGATGTTCTGCATTTGCTAATGCCGCCTTAGATTGTGCTTGAATGCCTTGGACTTTTTCATATTCATCCAAGACCAACTCAGCGGTTGCCGCCACTTCTTTAAGTAAAGGCGACAACTCACTTAATACCTGTTCATCCAACCAATGATAAGCATCAAAAACGCGTTTAACACTCTGGCACAAACTGGTGTAATGCTCGATTGACACAGTATTTGATTGAATCAACCGGCTAATTTCCAATAAATCCGAAATCCCCCGCACCAACTCACGGTTGCCAACACGACCAAAAAAACCACTGACTTTGGGCATATTGGCAGCAAATACATCGCTGTAATAAGGCGTTTGCCAAACTTGCATGGGGTGAACCCGTGTCGGTTCATTGCTTTCTGCTGCAAAAATAACCATGCGCCCATCTTCATATCGAGCATAACCATGCCCAAAAATAGGATTTTGCAATTGCCTAGACACCACATCGTAATTTAACAATACCGATGCACCATCTTCTTCTTCATAAAACGCATACAAAACATCTTGGCCATTGGGTGATTTAATGCTGCGTTCAAACAGCATTTTATCCATGTTCAAATCAAATGTTTTGTGCTCACCATTTTGTAAATAATAACCGCCCGGAAAAATAATACCGTGGTCTTCAGGCAATTGAATACAAGCTTGGCTAATGGCATCAATTCGCACCATGCTTTTATTCAAATCGTTGAACACCAAATAGCGCCAAGCCTGTTCTCGATAAGGTAAAAAACGCAGCAACAGCAAACTGCCTAAGCGTGCAAATTCAAGGCGAATATCGTTTAAAGATTGATTTTCATCTTGCAAAATCTCTTCATGAATGGTCAGGCCTGTAGCAGTATTGTCTTCAATTTGAATCGACAACACGCCTTTTTTCACTTCCAAAAACAAAGTGTCTTCAATATTCCAATAAGCTCGCTTGCCCGTTTCCACCAACATGCGCCGAGTACATGGTAACCATTCAAAATCATAAGCCGCTGGCAATTGAATATCTTGATCGCCACGGTTATCAATGTACTTGGCATCATTCATATTGCCATCAACTGGCAATGCCCAACGAAATACCCGAATATCGGTTAAACGCTCACCAATTTGAAATGCTGCCAATAATTTATCTTGGCGCACCACCAACTGCATCAAACGGGTATTGCTGTAATAAGCATGCAGCTCATTAAAATCCATCACAAAACGTGGGTCATTCAAAAATGCAGCATCGCTCACCGACAAATCTTCTACTTCATAGCCATCCTCAATGTCGACTAGGCGATACAAAGCAAACACATCATTAATGGCGGTTTCTTTTTTCAAACCAATAAAAACGTTATAACCAAGTAACAAGCAATCACCCACCCGCACAATGTCTCGAGCAACACAATTATTCTCTGTGCGAATACGGATGCGGGTTTGCACCTTCATGCTGGTATCACCAAAAACCTGCTGGCGCTCTTGGTTTAATTCTTGTGTAAATGTATAAAGTCTACTGCCTTGCCCTTGCAAGCGCTTATACAGCACATCATAAGCGCCACCTTCGGCAACAGCAGCATCTATTTGTTGTTCGTTATCGACCGCTTTTTGCATCTTCCATCCTTACCAAACCGATTCAATCACGATTTAAATCAATCGCCCATGGTAACAACAGGAGCCAAAGCCCCTGTTGTTGTGTTTAATCCATATTGTTCAATGAATCAGTTTTCTGACCGCCCAAGAAGCGGCTGAGTAAATCTTGCACCATTGGGCTTTTGCCAACAACACCTTCAATGCTCTTGCCAATCGACAATGATTTAGCGAATGAATTAAAGTATTCACCACCACCACCAACCAATTCCACTTTCGCTTTAGACAATGCAGCAGCCAAAACTTCTGCTTGGTCTTTGGCAATGTCTTTATTTGCAGCAATGGCCGTTAATGTTTCGTTCAATTCTTTTTCAAGTTGCAAACGGAATTCTTCGTGTGAACGGGTGCTTTCGCTCATATTAGCCAAAGCCACAAATTTCTTGGTTAAGCCCTCAGCTTCAGCATTGAATTTATCCAACAAGGCTTTGGCATCAGCTTGACCACGTTCTTTGGTCACATTCGCTTGTGCCACACCAACTTGTTCTTCACCACGCGCCTTGGCAATTAATTTTTCTTCCAAGACTTTGGCTTCTGCCAAACCATCTTTTTCTTTGGCATCGGCTTGTGCTTCTAATACACGCGCTTGTGCCAAACCTTTTTCTTCTTCACCACGCGCTTCTGCCAACATCATTTCTTGCTTAATGCGTGCAGTTGCCAAGCCTTCTTTTTCACGGGCAGCAGCGGTAACTTCCAATACACGAGCATCAGCCAAACCAGGTGCTGCACGTTCAGCTTTCATGCCTTCAGCAATGCGTGCTTTGGCTTCAGCTTCTTTGGCAGCAGCTTCTAATTCTGCTTGCGCCAAGGTATTGATTTCAACAGCACGGTGTTTCGATTTTTCTTCATCCGCTTGCGCTTGCTTCACTTGGCGAACCAAAGCTTGTTCTGCATCGGCTTCGGCTTCTAAAATCGATACTTTTTTCATGCGTTCTGCTTCTGATACTTCACGCACTTCTTTAATTTTTTCTTCTTCTTGCGCAACGGTTTTTTCAACCGATACACGCTCACGAATCACATTGGCAATTTCTTTGCGTTCAACCTCCAATGCTTTTTCTTTTTCAATGCGTTGCAATTCGACTTCGCGTTCTCGAGCCACCACTTCCAATTCTTTGGAGCGAGTGACTTTTTCCACTTCAATCACCACCGCACGTTGGCGATTTTGCTCAGCCACTTCGATTTCACGTTGTTGATTTTGGGTACGCACTTCGATTTGCTCTTGTGTTGCAATGCGTGCTTCTTCTTGACGCAAACGCTCTTGCTCTCGAACAATTTCAGTTTGCGCTGTTTCGCGAGCTTGGTTACTCTCAATCTCACGACGCTGCGCAGCTTCTGCTGTCGCTTGTTGACGCTCCAATGCCAAGGATGCTTCTTTGGCTTCTACGTTTTTCTTTTGAATCGCCAATTCTGCGTTTCGCATCAATTCATTGGTTGCCACCCCTTCTCGAGCGGTCAATTCTGTAATTTTGCGAATACCTTCCGCATCTTGAATCTTGGTTTTATCCAATAAATCAACTGGTGTTTGCTCTAAGTAATCAATGGCAACGTCTTCTAGCGCATAACCATTCAAATCCTCACCAATCGTTTGCACAATTCGATCACGAAAATTTTGGCGTTCATCAAATAGCTGTTCAAAATTAAATTGTTTACCCACGGTTTTCAAAGCTTCAGAAAACTTGGCATTAAACAATTCATCCAAGGCGACTTGATCAGATGCACGATTCACACTCACTGATTTTGCCACCTTTAATACATCGTCAGCCGTTTCATTCACACGCAAGTAAAATGCCACGGTAATGTCTGCACGCAAGTTATCTTTACAAATCAAGCCATCTTTGCCACGGCGATCGACTTGTAAAGTAACCAAAGAAATCTTCATAAATTCTTTAATGTGGATCACTGGAAATACAAATGCACCTGTAAAACTGACTTTCGGTTGACTTAACATCAAGCCATTTTTAATCAAAGCCGTGCCTTGTGGTACTTTTGTATAAAACGCTTTTAACAAAATAAAAATACCAATGACGGCAATAACAATACCGACCACCAACGTGATAATCATGGTCAAAATAGGACTCATGTTGTTCTTTCCTTTGTATTAATGAGTTAGCGTGCAATGTAAACTAAAAACCGTTAAATTCTTCTGTGCTAATGACAGCAAAAGCATCCGCTGTGCTATCGTACTTCAGTAAAACCACCTGATCCCCTGCGGTAAAACCTTTTTGTTCACTGTCTCTGATTCTCAAGTTCATGGTAACGCCATCAGCGCTAAAAACAGCCTCCCCAAAAGTCGCTGTCACACTCATGCTACGCACCACCACCATTTGACCGATTAGTTGTGCTTTATTAATCGCACTGTGACTGGCCAGAGATACCCGCAAAGGTTTGCAAAATAAAGCTGTCAATTTAATCGACAGCCAAAATGTCACCACAAAAATGACCGCACCCAGGACATACATCAAAACACCACTGCCAACCAAGCCCATGGCAAAATACTGCAAGGTAAAGCTCACTGTCCAACCAATCATGGACAATAAACTCAAGACAATGGTGATGGGTACACCACTCAGACCCAAACGAGACAATACACCCATCATCTGCCCTGTCGCAGACACATCACCCATTTCCATATCCACAGAATTGGCTTCAATGTCCAATAATCCAATAATACTGACCAACCACAAAGCAGTGGATACCGCAAAAAAGACAGAAAAAATAACAGTTGGAAACGACAACGCAATATCCATAAACATAGCGCTGCCTCCTTTCATGGTGATGGATTAATTAGCAGTATCTGTATTTTTCTGTTTCGCTTTTAAGCGCAATAAAACACTGTCTGCACTGGATTTTGCTGGCACAATGCCCGCTGCTTGTAACTTATGATTCAAAGCATCGTCATCAGCACCCATTTGATGCAATTCTTGTTGGGCTTCAAATTTAGCAGCTTGCTGCGCTTGTTGCTTTTTAATTTTTTCCAACGATTCTAAAGCGGTATGCACTTTGGCTTGTGAACCATCAAAACTTTTGGAGACAGCCATTTGTGCTTTTTGAACACTGTCGGTTGCCCGCACCGTATCAGCTTGCTGTTTGAGCCGCTTAATATGGCTCTCAACATCCAATACCGATTTTTGCAACTGATTAACACTGTTGGTGTAAGCTGTCATTTGCTCTGTGGCTTCCGTGTGCAATACTTCTAGTTTCGCAATTTTTTCTGCCACTTCCAAAGCCAAAGCTTCATTATCAGTTTCTAAAGCTTGAACAGCATATTGCTCATATTCCGCAATTTTGTCACCGTGCAGCTTGACTTCATTTTTGGCTAATTTTTGCTTGGCCATAATATCTGCCAAAGCCGCTTTTGACTGACGAAGTTGAGCGTCTGCATCACGAATTTCTTGATCCAAAATACGCAAAGCTTGGCCGTCAATAATATTTTCACCCATTTCATGTGCACCACCACGCAAGGCGGTAATCATTTTGCTCCATATACTCATTTTGTCACTCCTTATGAATCGGCTAAACATCCGCAAACAAATGCGCTTCGTAAGCCTCTGTCGCTTTAATAATATTGTCTGCCAATACCAATATTTCTGTAATCACACTGCTAATGCGCGACTGGCAATTCAGAGAACCATACATCACGTAATAACTAGGCATACCCTCTGAACTGTGAATACCAATATTCGACAAAGGAAACAATTGATGTGTCCGCAAAACCAAATCATTAAAACCAGCCACATCTTTAACAGCGGTTTCCGGCCACAAAGTGCCTTCGACAATAATTTGCTCACCCGCCACCGCAATAAACAATGGCAAATCACCAAAATCATGCATCACCACATGAATAATCGGCTCAGTCCCCTCAAGCAACTGTACATCGACATGAAGTTGCTGCGCTTGGCACGCTTCTTTCAACTGGCTAAATAACGTACTCACTTGCCAAAATGGGGTTTGCTCCATACTCATCATCTCCTGACTTTGCGTCAAAACAAGGTTATCGACTTGGCGAAATTGTTGCTCTATCTGATTAAGCATTGCGGTGTATTCAGGCAAAATCCAAATTTCTTTTTTGATTAAACCTTGTTCACGCAAACGCTCTCGATACAGCCGCTGGTAATGTGCAGAACTTTTTTTCATAAGAACATTATCATAATAAAGATATTACATGTCAAACATTATTTATTACATGTGATAAATAATGTTTTCAAAAACCAACAAAATACGAACCAAAATATTACCATATCATATTTAAGCAGTGGAACTTATATTAATCATTGTGCATTATTTCTGCCTCTTTGCATCCCAAACTTAAAAAACATGACGCATCATCATCCATAAACCAATCAAAATACAACACAAAACACCCCAAAAATGGCTAATCCAGTACAAAAATCAGACCCCAATAAAATTAATACCAGCCTGTGTTAGAATAATGCACAAAAAATAACACATTCCAATCAATATTATTGTCTAAACAAGCCATTACGCATGAAACATGCTAACATAGCCAATAATGACAAAATCATAAATAATCCGGCAGGGGGCTAAATGCTAGCAAAATACCGTATCGTTTTTACTGGGAGTTTATTATCTGGCTTTGATATTCACCAAGTCAGCAATCAAACACAGCATTTATTGAAATTATCTGAACAAGAAATGGCAACTTTCTTTTCGGGTAAACGCATCCCGTTGAAAAAAAACATTTCATTTGAAGATGCCAATAAATTAAAGCAAAAGTTACAAACCATTGGCCTACAAATCGCCATTGAGGAAGAAAGCATTGTTTCTGAACTGAGTATTCAAGGTGATAACAGCTCACCCAATTCGCAAGGCGCACAAGCTGGCTACAAAAGCCCCTCTATTCATGGTTTAAAACTAGAAGAATCACAGCAAAAACCAACAACCGCTGGCATCAATATGGATGATGCGTTTTATGGTGGCAAAACCACACAAAGCAATCACCATACCTACCGAGACAACAATGCCTATACCACCCCCAATAGCAACTATTATGAGAGGCAATCTCGTAACGAAATCGTTGAGCCTCCTAGTCTCTTTTCATTCAGTGTTAACGGCCGTTATGGTCGTTTAAACTACCTTAATGCCTCTATTATTTTCGTTCTTTCCTGCATCCCCGCGACTATCATCATTTTCATGTTTGCAGTGGTATCACCCATTTTAACGGCGGTACTATTGGCAATAGCTGGTATTTTGTCCATGTTTTTTTATATTAAAATCATGATTCTTCGTTTACACGATTGCAACCAAACGGGTTGGTGGGCGCTCTTTTCAATATTAATAGGCATTGTATTGCAGCTATTGCACCCTCTCTTATATATTGCATTTTGGGTTATCTTCTCACTGTATTTATGGTTCATGCCAGGCAGCCAAGAAGCCAATGAATATGGTGCCCCACCAAGACAAGGTAGCTATGCAGGACTAATCTTTATCATCATAATACTGGTTCTCCAGATTGCTATGTACAACAGCAACCCAATGCAATCTGAAGAATTGTTTGAACTTTACAAAGAAAATACCATTGATAAGATGCGATAAATATCAATCCCGTCCATGGACGGGATTTTTCTATTCAACAATGGCTCACTTAGTGATCAATGGTGAATCCATGATGACCAAACATGTCTATCTTTGATAAAATTAATTTAATCTATTCTGTTTTAATATTTTCACCCAATAAATGGCATTGAATTCAACATGAAAAAAATTTTAGTATTGATAACCCTGCCCTTTTTTCTTAGCCAACTTGCCCATGCTCAATGTGAGCTACCCAATTGCTATGGCATTATTGGATTTGATAAAAACACTGGAAAAACAGCTAGCAAAGTAAATTATTCCAATATTCATGCAGCAAACACGGCTGCCAAAAAGGAATGCCCTTCATGTGAAATTGTGCCCTTTAAAGAAACCTGTGCGGCTATTGCTTATTCGAACACACACAATATTTTAGTTTATGAAACGGCTTGGTATGAAGACATGGTACAAGAAGATGCTTTAGCAACCTGTCGTCAAAAAATTAATGACATCGGCTACTCAAAAATAAGCACAGACAAAAGACGCTCTTACCGACAACATGGCGAACGAGGTGAATGCCATATCGCTGTTAAAGCCTGCACCAAACGCCCTATTTAATGATGATTGATTACTTTGATTTTCATTAAAATGGTTATTTGATATTTTTGTTAATTTATCAAATTTGTTATTGATTCATCCCCATTGTGAGACAGAAACCGATGAAAAAAATATTAATATGCATGATTATTCTTGTTGCTGCTCCCATCAGTTATGCTGCGGATTGTTGGCTTCCTAATTGTTACGGTGCTATTGGCTTTGATAAAAAAACAGGGCAGACATCCAGTGGTGTTGATTATCCAGTTGCCAATCGTGCAACAAATGCGGTCAAAAAAGACTGCCCAGGTTGCCATGTATTTGAATTTCAAAACACTTGTGGCATGCTAACGTATTCTAGATCCCACAATTTCATACGAGAAACCTATGGTGGCAATTACTATGATCTAAAATCTTATGCGATCAATGATTGTTATCGACAAATTGAGAGAATCGGCTTTGGTAAAACCAAAGAAGATAAACGGGTATCAAGGCATCGCACCAATGAAAAAGGTACATGTGAAGTCGTCGTTAGTGCATGCACGTCGAGATTTCAATAAACACACCTCATCTCGTTTTCATTGCTATCAAAATACTCATTACTGGTATTATTAAGACTTGAAGGATTATTATGCAAAAAGCAAAACCCATTCAAAGAAAACTGTCTACAATCATTTTATCCACCATATTGATAAGCTATACAGCTTATACTTCTGCTGCTGAAAAAGCAGAAGATGAAATACCAGCATTTTCTGTGAGTTTTTTTAGAGAATTGGCACCATCAATCAGCTGCAGTGAAATAGGCAATGCAGTATCCAAAGCTTATCTTCTCAAAAAACAAGGTAAAACCAAAAAAGATATTTATTGGGACATTACCCCTGAAGACAGCACCTATATCAAACAAGATTTCTACACCATCATGATTGATGTTGGAATGGGGGCTGATGAGAAAACGCATAAAAACTTTACCCAAGCTTGCCGCAACAATATGGAAACTTATCAAAGACTAATAGATACACAATCCCAATCACTCTATGACCGTGTCGATGGCATTTACTCAACAGTGTATACACAAGAAACAAGACTTTATAAACCAACCTTTTCCATTGGCAATATTCTCACCAAACGTTTTGAGACCAGTCGATACGGCAGCAGCAAAAGCAATGTGAAGAAAAAATTCATTAATGATAAAAGCCCAGGTGGGTTAGATGAAATCAGTAATGAAATTAATAACCTTATTGCTGAAGAGGTCATCGACCTTCTTTATGCACAAAATATTATGAATGTCAGTGACAAACATCCAAAAAATTTAATGCCTTCGCTTTATTCTGTTCGAGAAAAATTAGCACCTGAACTGATTCTTAAGCTAACAAAATAAACCTGGCTTGATGCGTACTTGACTCAAATGTCCCGCCAACATGATGGTTCTACAATCTAGCTGAGTACTCATAAACTGCCTAACAGTGCCCTATTGCATCAAAAGCCAATACACCCTTTTGAACCATAAAAAACAAGCCACTAACAACATGCTAGTGGCTTCATTGCATCAGTTTGTATTGTATTTACAATAGGCATGGTTTTACCCCATGTTATACAAAATAGATCTCATGTCTGCCAAAGCATTTTTAGCAGTTTCTCGCTCAATATCCTGTGGTAAAACACTGTTTTCAAATGCCAAAGCCACTTGTTGCATCAAATCTTGTGCTTGACTCATTAGTTCATCATACGCATATTGCCCAGATTTAATGGCCAATAATGCTTCGCGCGCCTCACTTCGCACTTGTACCTGCCCTGTTTTGCCAATATGCAATGCTGATTGCAATAACCGAAAAGTGTGCATCATGTTTTTACAATCATAGCCAGTTTGATTACTGGCATAGCGACTGCTGTTGCGCTCTTTCATCCATTGCCAATATGACTGATACTCTTTGCAATAGCTGCTAAAGCCATCGAGATTCATGCTCAAATAACCCACACAAGGCATTCCCTTGGGAATGCTACTGGTGGTTAACTCTTTGGCATTGGAACCATTTTCGATGCCCAAAAACCCCATATTTTCACCATGGTACATGGCATAAATATCACGCGCATGTGCCACCTTACTTAAACCAATATTTTCTTTGGCATATTGATTTTTTGCCAACCAATCTGGCAATGCCATACTCTGGCCATCCATTAACACATAGCAAAACGACCACAAGCTTTTTTTCTCATGGCTCATCGGATTCAAGGCTTTTTTATTCAAGCCTATCGCTTTTTTCAATTGCCCCATGGCATAGCCTGCAAACCGCTCTTGACACGCCTGACTCACAAACCAGTCATTTTTCAATTGGTCCATTATGGCATGGCGATACAAAATGGTTTCTGACGGTGCGTGCAGCAATTCCAACATGCTGGGATTGGACTCACACAGCAACTCAATGAATCGACCCAATTCATAATACACTTCATCATTGGTATCATTGCTCACTTGCGCCACATATTCGCCGCGCAGCCACATGGCTTTGGGTAAGTAAAACACCCCTTTTAAATCGGTGTCCGATGTTTCGGTATCAAGACCATACGCTTTACTGCCAGAAATACATTCCAACAATAAATATGGACGAATAGCATGAATGTCCAAATTCATAATTGTGTCCTAAACCATTCATCTAGTAAGGCTATATTGGGCACATCTTTGATCGGCAGCTCCACCTGAGTCTCATCCCACAATCGGGTCAATAATTGCTGATAATCACGCCCCATCTGCCACACATACTCCTCGCTTTGTTCTTCTTTGAATGCCACCAAATCTGTTAGCAAAGTTTGCTCTGCAATCGGCAACTGGGTTTGCAATTGCGCCAAAGTCATGGGCGCAATACCACCTTCTTTAACCACCCAACGTGCCGCCAATAAAGGTCGAATGATATAAAACCATTTTTTCAAACGAATGGCATCATTAACAAAAGCACTGCTGGCTGTTTTTGCGATTCCCCGATAGTGATAAAGCAAATGACGCGGCTGGCTAAAAGCCTGAGCCAAATCCAATAATGCTTGTTGTACATTGCCCTCTGTTTGATAAACAATAGGCGATTGCAACCACTCTAACACCACGGCATTGGATTTACTCAGTAAACGCAAGGTTTTTCGAATATCCCATGCACCCACGTCAAACCAATCATTCTCTATCCAATCAAAACCCTCTTCCTCATGCTGGATACACAAGTATGCTTCTTGGGATTGAACATAAATACCCCGAACATCATAATCGCTATCAGTAGAGGCAAAGCCCCATGCCCGGCTACCACTTTCGGCAACGAATAAAAAACGAATTGCCTTTTCCTCGGCAATGACTTGGAGTTTTTCTTGAATTTTGGCAAACATAAACCTATCTTTTGGCATTCACAACCAATCCATCTTAACATTATTTCGTCATGACCATAAACAAAACCAAGCTGTTATGCTCAGTCGCACAACAGCTTGGTTTTGTTTATGCTATTAAATCCGTGAATCAAACTAGCTAGCCAAAGGCAATGCCACCAAATCTTGTTGATTCATGCTCAAAAACACTGCATCACCCATTTGCAACGATGCCATCTCACCCACATTGAGCACATCACAATTTAACAAAAGCCCTCGCTCTGTTTGGGCTTGGTAACGCACCACATTGCCCAACAATGTTCTGCCCACAATCACCGCCGCCTGCTGACCCGTTACCCGATGTAAACCGATGGTTTCAGGGCGAATGGCAAACAAACGATTGCTTTTTTCATTGTCCAATTGCAAGTCTTGGGCCGTGAGTAAATTATAATGTCCAATAAACTCTGCTGAAAATTGACTGGATGGCAGACGGTATAAGTTTTCAGGCGTGGCATTTTCTGCAATATTGCCGCCTTGCATCAACACCACTCGATCAGACATGGTCAAAGCCTCTTCTTGATCGTGGGTCACAAAAATCGTTGCCAAATTTAACTGGCGTTGAATGCGCCCAATTTGCTCACGCAAACTTTTGCGAATTTTGGCATCCAATGCAGACAACGGTTCATCCAATAACAATAAATCAGGCTCTGTGACCAAAGCTCGTGCCAATGCCACACGCTGCTTTTGCCCACCCGACAATTCATGTGGGTGTTTATGGCTGTGTTCGCTTAACGCCACCAAATCCAACATTGCCAAGACTTTGTCTTGGATAACTGATTTGTTTTGTTTTTTCATCTTCAAGCCAAAGCCTACATTTTGGCTTACTGTCATATTGGGAAACAAAGCATAATGCTGAAAAACCATGGCAATATTTCGTTTTTGTGGTGTTGCATGGGTAATATCACGACCATTTAACACAATGCTGCCACTGTCTAAAGGGTTTAAACCTGCAATAGCACGCAACAATGTGGATTTACCACAACCACTGGGGCCTAACAATGTCACAAACTCACCTTGATCCACACTTAACTCAATGTGGTTTAACACCACTTTGTCTTGATACGCTTTGTGCGCAGCTTTCACTTGTAAATACGCCATGGATCGCTCACTACTTCTTTGCAGGATTCAATAAGCTAACCAAAAAGGTTAGCAACAAAATAATGACAAAATACGATGCCACCAAGGCACTGGAATAATGTCCTGACATGTTTTTAATACTGTACAAATACACTTGCATGGTTTCGAACTGTCCACACACCAATAAATTGGCAAAAACAAATTCCCCCATCAAAAATGACAATGAAATCAAAAACGCCACCAATAAGCCATTTTTCAAATTGGGTAAAATCACATACCACAATGCTTTAAGACTGGATGCGCCCAGTAACTCTGCCGCATCGACCAACTCTTTAACATTCAAAGCCCGCATATTGTTGTCGATGGCTCGGTACACAAATGGCAAAGCAATGGTGAAATAACAGCCCAATAAAATCCAAGCCGTGCCTGTTAAAGGCAATGGATCACCGCTGTACAATTGCAATAACCCAACAGAAGCCACCACAGGCGGCACAGAGAAAGACAAGGCAACCACTGCATTCAATGTCCCTGCCAATCGTGTAAATCGTGTGTGCACCCACAACAACACAGGTAAACACACTGCTATCGTTAAAAAGGCCGAAGCGGTACAAATTACCAACGAATTGCGAAACGAAATCAGAAAACGCCGATCAGCCCACAACTCAGTCAACCAAGACAGCGTCCAGCCTTTAGGTAACAAAGTTGCACCCCAATCAACGGCCACCGCATACATTAAGGTTGCTACGACAGGCAACAACAAGATTAAGGACAAGAAGCCCAAAAATAAATAATGCGGCCATTTTGAGCGATTCTTACTCATAAAACATGTCTCCAACGGCGTTGCAACCAATGCTGCAATAGTGTCGTTAACAACATAATCAACATTAATAACACTGCAATGGCAGCAGCCAAATTGGGTTCAAGCGAAAAATTCCCCGCCACCAAAGAAGCTATGCGTATCGACAAAATATTAAAGTTCCCAGTGGTCAAGGCATAAGTCGTGGCATAAGTGCCTAAGGCATTGGCAAACAACACCACAAATGTTGCCAATAACGCAGGCATTAAAACAGGCAAGGCCACCAATCGAAAATATGTCCATTTACCTGCCCCCAATAAAGCAGCACTTTCTTGCCATTCATCTTTTAGGCTTTCAATGGCAGGGTACAACAACAAAATGGCCAATGGAATTTGAAAATAGGCATACACCACCACCAAGCCTGACATGCCATAAATATCCAATAGGTTATTAATGCCCACCATGCTTAGTAAAATGGTAATCACCCCATTGCTGCCCAAAATAATCATAAAAGCAAAAGCCAATGGCACACCGGTAAAATTACTCAAAACACTCATTAAGGACAAAACCGCTTTACCAAAAATGGTATCAGCGATGCGGTACAAGGAAAATGCCCCAGCAAACCCAAGCAATAAACCAATCACACTGGGCCACAGGCTGATTTTCAATGATGTTGTGAATGCTTGTTGGTAAAACGGGTTACCAAAAACTTCTTTAAACCAAGACAAAGTCCAAACACCGTCTGTGTTTTGAAACGCACTAATAACCACCCACCATAATGGCGCAATCAAAAAAAGCAACAACAAAGAAAGAAATGGCAAACTGCTTAGTAAAGCAAAGCCATAAAACGACTTGTTTTTCATTTTAATAAAGCTTTGCAAATGGGTTTATCGTGTTTAACAGCCAAAATTTCAGCCATGGTTCCACATAACTCGGTTTGTGCCACAGTCGCATCTGCCATCGAAAAAGCCGAACCGAATACAAATAAAGGTACTGCCCGCTCCTCTGGCAAAATACCACCATGACTTTGGTCATTGTTCATGCCATGGTCAGCAGTGACCAATACTTGGTAACCATCCGCTAGCCAATCTTGCAAATAATATGATAGCAACGTGTCAGCTTGGCGCGCACTGTTGCGGTATTTCATCGAATCCAAACCTGCACGGTGCCCTGCATCGTCAATATTCATGGGATGAACCAATAAAAAATCGGGGGAATATGTTAAACGCAAGTGTTCCGCATCATCAAACAAATGTGAATCGGGATAATGATCTTCATAATAAAAATGACCATATTGAATGGGTAAATCTTCATTGGCAGTGTGTCGGTGCAAATGGGCAACAAAAGGCGATGCATTGTAAAGCTCGCTCACCCAATGGTATGCCGCAGCCGCTGTTTTAAGCCCCGCTTGCTTTGCATAATGGAAAATACTTTTTTCATAGGATAATCTGGTCACACCATTGTGTACAATGCCGCTCTTAACGGGCTTCACACCCGTTAAGATGCATTCGTACAAAGGCCGTGACATGGATGGTAACTCGCATTGTAAACGGTAATAACGACCGAGTTTTTCTTGGCACATTGCACTCAAAAAACCCATATTATTTTCTGCCACATCAGCGTTTAAACCATCCAATACCACTAAAATCACCTTCATCGTCAAACAGCCTTATTGTTGGTGAATCAAAACTTTTTGCTGCCACAAGCCTGGTAATGCTTTGGCTGTTTTTTCCCAAGTGGCAAAATCGCTAATGGGTTTGGCTTTGGCATATTGTTCGCTTGGTAACAGTTTTTTCTGAATATCTTCAGGAATGGTTAAATGCTCTGCACGAATCGGTCTGGCAAAGCCTTGAGCCAAGTTCAATTGACCTTTATCTGACAAAATAAACTCTCGGGTTAATTTCGCAGCATTGGGATTTTTTGCGTATTTATTGATAATGGTTGCATAGCCCGAAATCACCGAGCCATCCGATGGAATCAGCACTTCGAATCGCTCAGGATTAATTTGGTTTCGATAATTCAAACCATTAAAATCCCACACCACTGCCACTTCGATTTCACCTTTTTCCAAATTGGCAATCACAGGGTCAACCATGCCCAAGCGTTTTTGTTTAGCCAAATCAGCAAAATAATTCAACGCAGGTGTTAAATCGGCTTCTGTACCACCCAAAGCGTAGTTAGCTGCCAAAACACCATTAACCGCTTGACTGGCGCTGGATACATCACCCACTGTCACCTTGTATTTGCCATTTTTCAAGTCTGCCCAACTGCGAGGCACATCTTTAACCAAGTCTTTATTCACGATAAAAGCAATGGTGCCTGTGTAACCAACAACCCAATGGCCATCTTTGTCTTTGGCCCAATCTGGAATTTGATCCCAATTGCTGGTTTTATAAGCCTGTGTTACACCTTGTTGCACAGCAATCGGGCCAAATGAAATGCCCACATCGCCAATATCAGCCGTGGCATTGTTTTTTTCTGCTGCAAACTTGGCAATTTCTTGCGCTGAACTCATGTCCGTATCTTGGTGTTTCAAGCCATATTCTTGAGCGATATCAGCCCAAGTGCCTTTCCAGTTTGCCCAGGTGTCTGGCATGCCTACGCTATTAACACTTCCTTCTTGTTTGGCTTTTTCCGTGATACTGGCCACGGTTTCAACCTCAGCCACAGCCACTGTACTGGCCTCTTTGCTGGCCGTTTCTGTTTTGGCTGCATTGTCACCACCACACGCTGCCAACAAAGGCAACACCAATAAACTGCGATAAATCCATTTTGCATTCATGTTCGTTAACCAAATAAAGTCATCAAAGGTGTGCTCATTGTTCACAGTTATCATGACAAAATAATGACAAATTTTTGACAATTATATGAATCAAGCACCCTAATCATTCATTTTCCCAATAAAAAAAACCAGCACCTAAGCACTGGTTATCAAAGAAAGTATTTTCATATCACCCGACCATCGTATCAATAAATCATGACAGTTTTATGAAGTATTTAAAAAATCACATCCAATCAATGTCATGTTCTAGACAAGAAAAACAGACAAAGCATAGACAGTGTATTTTATCAGCACATTGCATAATATTCCTGAAACGAAATATGAATACTTTTTAATATTCAAGGAATCATGATGAAAAAAATCACCAGTCTTTTATTGTTTACGACTTGCTTATCTGCAAGCTTGGCTCAAGCTCAAAACAATAATCTTTCTATTGGTTACACTCAAGGTAAAGTCGCTGATGGCAATACTTTAAATGGTGTCAATATCAAATACCGTTATGAATTAAATGACAAATTGGGTGTAATGGCAGCAAGCTCTTTTATGTCTGGTAAAAAAGACAATGTTGCACCCTACAATCAGTTTGGCAAAAACAAGCGCGATACCAGTTATGCTTCACTTTTGGTCGGTCCAAGCTACCGCATCAATGAAGTTGTCAGTGTTTATGGTTTAGCGGGTGCCGCAAAATCCAAAACCAAGATTGAAGTTGGTGGCAACAATGGCTTTAAAAAAGACCACAATAAAACCGCGTTTGCCTATGGCGCTGGTATTCAAATCAATCCAGTCAAAAACATGGTGGTTGATGTGGGTTATGAAGGCAGTAAAGCCCACAATGGTCAAAAAGACAAAAACATGCACGCCTTTAATATTGGCGTGGGTTTGCGATTTTAAACAATCAACAAGACTATTTAAAAAACATTTTGTGTAAATGCTCATTTTTCATGAACTTCGATTAAGAGCTGTTGAAAATTGAAAGCGACATGATTGTTTTATTAACGGTATTTTCAAAGCAATTACCAATATTAAACAGCTCTTAAACAAAATGAGTATTTACCATGCATGACAAACT
>JASLDB010000308.1 GCA_030151665.1 Neisseriaceae bacterium | reverse complement strand
CTAAAAGCTTGGTGCTGGGCAAAAAATAATGGAGCCATAAAAAATGTCCTTTTGTAAGGAAGATAGGTTATTGATTTCGCACTGTCTGACAAGACAATAAACCACGTGCCATGACATCCATCTCTGGGATGGTTTTTAATATTTGTAAGCGGCCATCATTGTTTAATTTAAAATGAATGTAACCCTTTTGTGTTTTGGGTTTTTCATCATCCATTAATGTATCATCATAGACGACGTACCGTATTTGCCCTGCCATTTCATTGGCATTAATCACATCAACCCGGGTAAATGTTGCATTCACTTCATGTTCGTAACCCATGGCAGAAAAAGTGCGATTGGCTTTAATCACGATTTTCCTGTCCCATTCAGAACCCAAGTATTCATCGCTTCCTTGGCACAATAACGTATCATCTTGTTGATTGCCAGCTTGTGCCCATTTGCCAACTAATTTCGTGGGTGATTGACCCAGTCCTTGTACAACAGCCACGCCTTTTTGATTGTTTCTTGGTGCTTGTGCCATGCTTGTTAATGAGAACATTAAAAAAATAACACCCGCCAAGATACCGCCCAAATACTTACCTTGTAACCGCATGTTTTCTCCTTTTATCCACTCAAAGCCATTGGTGGCTAAATCAAAAATGAACTGTCATCTTGTGCCAAATTGGCTTGTTGAATCTCTAATAAAAAACATTTTTCTGCTGTGCTTAATGTTCGATGCTCATGCCACATGAGGTAAACTGGAATATCTGCCACCCCATTTTCTGGTGGCAATACACGTAAAATAGATTGTAAATGCGGTGCATTACCCAATTGCTGCGGCAAACACCCAATACCAAAACCAGCATACAACATTCGCACGACTTCTTCCATATTATTGGTTGAGCATGCAATTCGTCCAGTAAAGCTGTGTTCATCTTTAAAAACAGCCAAAGGCGATAAAACATCGCCAATGTGCTCACTTTGAAATGCCACAAAATCTTGCTGTCGAATATCATCCAAAGTAACTTCCTCTTGATGAAACAAAGGATGATGATAACCACAATACAACCCATAACGTTGGTCATACAACTGCACTCTGGCTAAATTGGGCATCTCATGGCGAGACAAGCAAATACCAATAGCAGGCACTTTTTGGCTCAAATTGTGAATAATATTCACGCCTTTTAGCACTTCTACTTCAAACGAAACCTTGGGGTGACGTCTTTGGAAATCAGCTAAAAAATCATTGTATTGCTGATTGTAAATCCGACTGACAATTTGCAATTTAATGTGTCCTGTTAAATCCGTATCAGATTCTGGAATATCCACATTAATACTGGCTACATCCCCATAAATGGTACATGCAACTTGGTAACAAGCCTCTCCTACTGTGGTCAATTCAAATACTTGGCTGGTTCGATGCAGTAATTTTTGCCCAACCTGTTGCTCCAGTTTTTTTAAACTTTGACTCACTGCTGATTGTGTTAAATGCAAACGCAATGCCGCTTTACTCAAGCTCTTTTCTTCAACAATAACCAAAAATGTGTGCAGCAATCCCCAATTAAGTCGGTCAGCTATGCTTTTCTTACGCATATTGCTATCGATTGTCATGATGTTTTCCTGATGTATTTTTATTGTGATGCGCCATCATAACTGAAATTCACAATACCGCCAGCAGCTTTTGTATTCAAGCCATTGCGCCTGATAGACAGCGCATTAATTCTACTAATTCATTTCATTAGAAAATGTGGCTTGAAAAAAAGCTTTTGCATGCTTTATGGTTAAGAAAAACACCAAACAAAAACAAAAGAGAAACATAATAGGAGAAATAGCGATGTCCACTGTACACAACCCCGTCTTACCCATGCACTCAAGAGCCAAAAAACAGCCTAAACGAGCGGCATTTGCAGCATTTATGGGTACGACCATCGAATTTTACGATTTTTATATTTATGCGTTTGCCTCAGCGCTTATTTTTGGTCATTTATTTTTCAAAACCGACAATGTCTTTATTGGTACCATGGCATCTTTTGCTACATTTGCCATTGGTTTATTGATTAAACCTTTAGGTGGCATTGTCTTTGGCCACATTGGTGATAAAGTCGGTCGAAAAAAAGCCTTAATCATGACCTTGTTTCTGATGGGCATCTCTACAGTCGGTATTGGCTTATTACCAACCTATGTTCAAGCAGGTATTTGGGCACCAATTTTGCTCATTATCATGCGCTTACTACAAGGCTTAGCAGTCGGTGGTGAATGGGGTGGTGCCGTTTTGATTGCAGGTGAACACGCCCCCACTGGCCGCCGTGGTTTTTTCGCTTCCTTTGCTCAACTGGGTAGCCCTGCTGGGTTAATTTTGGCCACTTTGGCTTTTAAAATCATCAGTGGTTTGCCTGAAGAAATCTTATACAGTTATGGTTGGCGATTGCCTTTTTTAGCCAGCTTTGTTTTGTTAATCATCGGCTTTATTATTCGCCATGGTGTTCATGAATCGCCAGAATTTGTTGAACAACAAGCCAAACAATCAACCGAATCAGTCAACATATCACCACTCAAAAAATTATTAAAAGACCACAAAAAACTGGTGATATTGGCACTATTGGCCAATGTAATTGGTGTGGCAGGTTTTTATTTTGTGACCACTTTTATGGTTGCCTACACTACCCAATACTTACACTTTGACAAAGATTTGGTATTAAACGCCATTTTATTGGTCGCGATTATCCATTTTTTCAACACCCCTTTTGCTGCTTGGGTTGGTGAAAAAGTGGGAATGCGCAAATACCTGATCATGACTTCGGCACTTTGTTGTGTCTTGGCATACCCCATGTTTCTTTTTATTGAGAAAGGCACATTATTCAGCATTACCTTGGGCATTGCTTTGCCCATGGTGTGTATTTCCAGTTTTTATGCCTTGATTGCGGGCTTTACCAGTAGCTTGTTTCCTGTCCAATATCGCTATTCAGGCATCTCACTGTCCTACCAATTTTGTGGTGCCATTGCTGGTGGTTTAACCCCTTTAATTGCCACCAGTATTGCTCAATACTCCAATGGTCACTATTTGCCTTTGGCTGCATTTTTGATTGTCTTGGCACTCACCAGCACACTCGCCATGATTGCCCTAAACACGAAAAAATATCCCCATTACTAATGGACATCAACCTGTCTAAAACAACACCATGAAATAGAGAAAAAATGAAAATTTTTTACCATGAACAACAAATGCTACATAAACCACTTACGTATTTTTCACGTGGAAAAATGCAAACACCACAAGAAAAGCCAGAACGCATGACGGCATTTTTACAAGCTGTTCACGCCTTGGATTTACCCATTACCACAGCAACCGATTTTGGCATTGGACCCATTTTAAATGTTCATGATTTTGGCTATGTGGATTTTTTAAAAAATGGCCATACCGAATGGAAAGCACTGCCCGAAGACATGGGCGAGGAAATTCAAACCACAGTCTATGTTCGTGATGAAAGCAATGCCCTTATGGGCATCATGGCCAAAGCGGCCAAATACTTGGCCGATGGCAGTGCGCCTGTTGGGCAACACACTTGGACATCGGCTTATTGGTCAGCACAAACCGCCTTAAGCGCAGCCGAAAGCTTAAAAAAAGGCGACACTTTGGCACTGTGTTTAACCAGACCTGCAGGCCACCACGCCAGAAAAGATGCCGCAGGAGGATTTTGCTACTTAAACAATGCTGCGATCAGTGCTGAAAGTTTGCGTGAAATGTTCAATAAAGTGGCGATTATCGATACCGACATGCATCACGGTCAAGGCGTACAGGAAATATTCTATGATCGAGATGATGTTTTGTACGTTTCAACCCATGGCTCACCAGTGAATTTTTACCCAGTGGTCACAGGCCATGAACATGAACGAGGACGTGGTAAGGGATTGGGCTATAAC
>JASLDB010000264.1 GCA_030151665.1 Neisseriaceae bacterium | reverse complement strand
ATCCGATGGGAAAAATTCCACTTGTACTTGTTCTGCCAATAAGCGCAATTGTTCAATGGCAGCAGGGCGGTAAACGTCACATGACACCACCAAGACTTTTTTCTTGTGGTCATTTTTCAATAACAAGGACAATTTACCCACAGTCGTGGTTTTACCTGCACCTTGTAGACCCGCCATTAAAATAATTGCAGGTGGTACAGCGGCCAAATTTAAACTGTGGTTTTCTGTTCCCATTAGTTCAGTTAGAACATCATTTACCACACCAATAAAAGCTTGACCAGGTGTTAAGCTGCCAATGACCTCGTGACCCATGGCTTTTTCTTTGATTTGGGCAATGACATCTTTAACAACAGGTAAGGCAACGTCTGCTTCTAATAGTGCCATGCGCACTTCACGTAAAGCGTCTTTAATATTGTCTTCAGTCAAACGAGCATGCCCACGCATGGTTTTGACCATTTGACTTAAACGACTAGAAAGATTGTCTAGCATGCTAATCCTTAATAATGACTGCACCCATTGGGTGTTCCTGATAAAATTGATTTGTATTTTACACGAGCTGCTGCATTAATGGTATGCAGAAAAAAATGGGAAAGAGTTGGTATGAATTATATATTTATTACCTTGGTTGTGATTTATGCGGGATTAAGCTTTTATGTCATGCGGTTTTGGTTGCGGCCAACTGAGGGGAAAGCCTTGCCACAAAAGGCAGAGCTGATGATACTGGCACCCACTTTGTTGTTGCATGGTTTTTGGTTATGGGCACCTTTATTAAGTGAACGATTGATGGTGTTGAGCTTTGGACATGCTTTGACATTGGTCAGTTGGCTGATGTTGGTAATGTATTGGTGTGGTAGCTTTTTTTATGCGTTAAAAGGTTTGCAACTATTGTTATACCCTTTAACCATGGTGTGTTTGCTTTTGGCATTTATCTTCCCTGGGCATGCAGAAGGCAGTATTTTACCGAATCAGTATGTGTTATTGCACATTGTGGCATCTTTGTTGTCATATAGTTTATTTGGCTTGGCAACATTAATGGCTTGGTTGGTGATTTTTTTAGATAAGCAGCTGCGTAAGAAAAATTTTTCTGCGCTTGTCTCGTTTTTGCCACCGTTATTAAGTCTAGAGCGATTAATGTTTCAAATGATTGGTTTGGGTTTTATCGGTTTAACAATTACCGTGGTGGGTGGAACATTTTTCTCAGAAGCTATTTTTGGTTATGCATTTGAATGGACACATAAGGCAGTATTTGGTGTGATGTCATGGTTGGCATATGCATTTTTACTCATCATGCGATGGCGATTAAATTGGCGTGGTAAAAAAGCGGCTATTTGGGTGGTACTTGGTTTTGTATTTATGCTACTGGCTTATATGGGTAGTAAGTTTGTTAGTGAAATTGTATTGGGTTTGTCTTGATGCCAGATGAGGGGTGTTGCGCGAATGTAAATGTCTTATTTGGATATGTCTATACCTGAATAAGAATATGGTTAAAGCAAAACGGGCTACATATTGTAGCCCGTTTTGTTTGTTGGTCACACCACAGTAATGGCTGCTGTGACATTCTCTCTCAACTCTATATTCTATTTTTTTGCCTTTGTAAGCTTGGCTTTTTTGCACATTTATTTGTGCTTAACATCGAATTTAAAAGAGTTTTACATTTTGTGCAATAGGTAAGTTGCTCAAAAATGGCAGTAAAAATACTTTGCTTATTATCAAATAGTCAGTAAATGATAGAAAATTGAATGGTGATTCAGTATAAAGACTGTTGAAATTTAAGAGAATTATGGCAAAATAGCTGATTGATAACATTTGTATTTTTCTAGAAAACTTTTTCTATTAAATTTAACCAAAATATTGGATTTAATATTATAAATTGCTAATTTTTTAAAATTAAACGATTTCATTTTATTTTTTTTTGACTTTAAAGTGTTGAAATGAGTTTTTGGATTTGTAATATTTATTTGGTATGAAAAAAATCATCGTGTTGCCAAAGAAAAAGGAAAAACCAATCAATTGTGCTTAATTGAAACGGTTAAACCGTGAATTGCTATTAAATTTTGTTAAAAAGAGGCAGTTTAATATATGATATCAGTATGAATGGCTAGGCTAGTTAGCCTAGTGTGACTACAGTCAATTGGTGCAGTATCAAAATATTGTTAAGTCAATATAACTTTTGTACTTCTTAAACTATCTAGGTAATTTGGCAAAAATTTCAATGATAGATGAATCTAGGGTAGAATGCTCTCGTGGTATTATCCGTTATTACATTGGCAACTTCCTGCGGGAATTAAATAGAGAATTAAAATGAATTACATCAAACAATCAGTTCATATTGTCACCCAAGCTAAAGGCGGCGTAGGCAAATCTACCATTGCAAGCTTGTTGTATCAGTTCTTACAAAGTCATGGCGAAACCATTGGGTTTGATGCAGATCCATTAAGTAATAGCTTCATTGATGTTAAAGGAATTGAAGTCATTAAAGTAGAAGCAGATAAACATGCACATAGCACTCGCTACTACGACCCAATGATTGAATCTATTATTGACAATAAAGATGTTTTATTTGTCATTGATAATGGTTCGAGTACCCATGTGTCTTTGCTTCAATATATGCAAGACAGTGATATTGTGAATCTATTGGCTGAAAATAAACGCCCTGTGATTATGCATATCCCTTTGTCTGGCGGTAAAGAATTTGCAGATTGTCTAGATGAATTAGTCAAAGTGGTTAAAGTATTCCCAATGGTCAAATTTGTGATTTGGGAAAATAACTTTATTAATACGATTGAATTGGCATATCGCCAAGAAGCTAATTACAAAGCCATTGCACATGCCATACTGGGTACCATGAATTTACGTAGCCTAAACAATACACCATTGTTGGAAGACGTGAATATTATGAATAAACTGAATTTATCGTTCGCCAGTGTATTGGGTGATACTGAGAAACTATTTAGTTTTGCTGCTAAACGCCGCTTGCAATTGTACAAAGATGAATTATTTGCACAATTACAAGCTATCTTGGATGCCTAAGAAACGTGAAAAAAATGGGTGAGATGCTTGCTGATAAATGGGTATTGGT
>JASLDB010000244.1 GCA_030151665.1 Neisseriaceae bacterium | reverse complement strand
GTCTTCCTCACCTTCGTCCGTATCATCATGTCTTGTGATGGTGTATTCGGTTTGGGTCAAAATTGCCACTGGTGGCACCGTGTCAGGGTGCAATAAATCGGGTAATAAAGCAGCAAACGAAGCAGGTGCCTCAATCAAGACATGGGTGGGAGCAAATTGGCGAATTTGTTCACGCACAGCAAATGCACAAGCTGGGCTGTGGTGGCGAACGGGCGCAAACACGATACCAGCTTGTTGCATTTTATCGGCTTTATCGAGTGCATTTTGTAAGCGATCGGGCAATTTTCCTAAGGCTTCTGAGGTCATGGCTTATTTCCAAAAAGCTTTTGACGCTTGATAAAAGGCTTTCCAATGGTCATTTTTTTTGGCACGCTCTTTGGCAATGTTATCCATGTAAAAACGCATGCGCTTAATGTCATCTGGATTGTCTTTTAACACCACACCAATCAGCTGTTTGGCAACAGCATCGGCACTTAAAACATTGTTGCCCAAGTAATGTGCTTCTAGCGCTGAAGCATAGGCAATATTCACCGCTTCTGCTGTGGACATGACTGCATCGGGTGTTTTTAAGTGAGTGCCTTCGCTGGTGTTGCCATGGCGTAATTCTTGGAAGGTGGTGACCAATAACTCAATCACATCAGGGGTTAAAGTCATGCCATGGGCCAAGTCGCCCAATTCTTTTTGCAATTGTTGCGTCACCAAGGTCATTTCAAAAGCAGGGTCGCTAATGGCTTGTACGGTTTCAAAGTTAAAACGGCGCTTTAAAGCGGATGACATTTCGTGTACACCACGGTCACGCAAGTTAGCTGTGCCAATGATATTAAAACCCGGTTTGGCACTGATTTTGGCACCATCGCCCATTTCAGGAATCATCAATTGTTTTTCTGACATAAGTGACACCAGCACGTCTTGAATTTCTGGTGGGCAACGGGTGATTTCTTCAAACCTAACAATTTTGCCATGTTTCATGCCTTGATAAAGTGGGGAGCCAATCAAGGCGCGTTCTGTGGGGCCTTCTGCTAACAATAAAGCATAATTCCACGAGTATTTAATGTGGTCTTCCATTGTGCCAGCAGTGCCTTGAATCGTGAGGTTAGAATCGCCGCTGATGGCTGCTGCCAAGAGTTCAGACAACATGGATTTGGCAGTGCCTGGTTCACCCACCAGCATTAAACCTTGTTTACCCAATAGGGTAACAATGGCACGGTCAACCAAGGCATCATCACCATAAAATTTTCGGCTGACGCCCAGCTTTTCATCACCCAAAATAAAACTGCGCACCAAACGAGGGGACAACAACCAGCCTTGCGGCTTGGGGTTGCCCACATCGGCATCTTTTAAGTTTTGTAACTCTGTTGCAAAACGGTTTTCTGCGCTATCACGGATTACAGTTGAATTTACCATGGTGTTTTTTTCTTCCATTCAGGGTCAAAGCCGCTGCAGGCATCGGCCAAAGTTAAATAATCAGCATACGCTTCTGCCAATAAAATCGGTGGAACTTCAGTAATGGGCAATGCTGTGGCACGCCAAGAAGAGGTGTTGTTTTGGAAGCGTAAATCATAAACAACAGCAGGCAAGTTTTCTTCAGGGACATAACTGCCACTAAAATAAATCAAAACATGCAAGCCCAAGCTATCAAAGGATTTGCTGTAATGGTCAAATGAACCCGCATCTTCAATGCTGCCACGTTGATAACCCAATTTGTTTAACACGCCACGCAAGGTAAATGTATCAGTGACCCAACCCAAGCGATCTTCGATAATGGCACCATCTTTTAACGCCTCGATATTGGGTAACAAGTGATTCAGTTGAGCAAAGAGAGGCTTAACTTTGTAGTCTTTAAAATGAGCCAACCAAGATGCTGTTTCTTCAGGTGTTAATAAGGCTGCATGCGCCAAAATCACCTGACTATCAGCGATTAATTCGATCTCATCGTCTTCTAAATTCAATAAGCAACCATCATCGCTAGGGCGGAAGCTTTGCAATGTTTGGCCCTCATTGTCAATATTGAGCCACACCAAACGATTAATTAATGCTGCCATAATCGGGTGTTGTTGCAAATACTCTTGCCACTCAGCCACAGGCCAAGCACGTTTGGCACACATGGCTTCAAATAAACGAGTGGTTTGTAAATCCACAATTTGTTTGATTTCTTTTTTGCTGCTGGTAAATTGTTTTTTGGTGTCTTTGACAAGTGCAGCGTCTTCTGTTTTTCGAGCTTCTGGCAAGGCTTTAATCACTTTGCCTTCAGGGTTGGTTAATACCAGTTTATAAGCAGCATCCAATCTTGCTGTAAAGACACGTTCACCATAGTCCAAACTCAAAATGCCTTGCTCATTCAACCCTGCTGTTGGAATGGTTCTGTCTGCCAATTCATCTTGGCTCCAGCCATTGCGTAGGGCAATGTCTTCAATCAAAGCACGTGCTTTTTCTTGTACTGAGTTGGTGCGATAGCGGCGTGAAATCGACAATAGTAATTGAATAATCATCGGATCATTGCTGTTGCCAATGGCGGCTAATAGGGATTCAATTTGGGCACGGCGGGTGTAATTGGCCTTCATGTAGTGCTGTAAATGGCTGACCGCAACATGGCCTTCAATGGCACAAGACAAGGCTAACATGCCTTTGTCGGCAATGGCAGAGCCCAAATAACGTGACAATACCCCTTGTTTTAATTCTTCGATGACTTGTTCTAGGGTATAAGTCGCGTATTTGCCATAATACTCAGGGTAGCGTTTTGCCCAGTCTTGATAAGATTGCAATTGTGATGGTGCTTGACTTTGTGCTTCTGCCAAGGCTTCGGCTTCACTGGGGTGGCGGGTGTCTTGGGCGATAAAGCTCAATAAGGCAAAACTGGCCAAGTTTTGTTGGCTTGGTAAGCTTAATAAAGAAACATAGCGTTGCAACAAGGCATTGCCTGCGGGTTCTTTGAGTTTTACCGCCAGCACAAACCACCATTCGATAATTTCTGGGGCAACAATATCGCCATTTTGCCATGTTAAAGCGGGGATGGTTTGGGCATCAAACCATGCAAAGCTACTGGGGCGTTTGGCTTTTAGCCCTTTTTGCGCTTCGGCCAGCAAAGCTTTGGGGCTTAAATAATCGCTAATGTCTTCACCCAATTTTTCCAATGCTGTTAACAAAGCTGCTCGAGCCACTTCGCGTTTTTCTTTTTTCAGCGCCGCATACAATGGTTTAATGGATGTTTTTTGTGCCAAACGAACCAACCATTCTGCGGCAACAATGCGAATTTCTTGTTTACCCGATTGCAAGGCTTCTTCGGCTCGTTCATGGATATTGGGAATATTTTCCAAAAGCGCTTGTGCCAATGGACGCAAGGTTTTGCCTTCGCCCAATGCCAATTCTAAAATTTTGGGAACATAATCAGCAGGCAAAGTTGGGAACTTTTGCAATACCACCATGGCAAGCGTGGGTTCTAACGACTGGTAGCGATTGCTGCTTTGGCTTGGGATTAAACCCAGTGCTTCGTCAATATAGTGCATGTTTTCGGCAAAAAATGGCCAAATATAATCATTGTTAGATTCGCTAAACTCATTGCCATAATAATAATTTTGCAAGAACCGCTCAGCAATTTCACGCTCAGGGTTTTTAATCACCTTGGTGCTGGTTAAATCATGGATAACTTGACGCAAATCCACATCAGTAAACAAGTCATTGTATTCATCTTCATGTACTTGATACCAATTTAAGTAATTACCATTGGCAGCATAACTTTGAGCACGCAAATAGTGAATCAAGCCAAATTCAGCTAAGGCACTAATGCGTTTTTTGTACAAAATAATGTGGTCGGTGACTTTGGATTTTTTGTTAATCGTGTTGGTTTCACCATTTAAATAGGCCAAAACATCGGTAAACTCATGTTCTTGAACTTCTGCCAATCTTTTATAGGCAGCTTGGCGCCAGTGTGAGCGATAGCGCTTGTTTTCTTCTTGTTCGTTATCGGCTATTTCATTGTCAGCTTCAATCTTCGCTTCTGCTAACATATCCGCATGGTTCTGTTTTAAAATCGCCAAAGCTTCATCTGGTAAGGATTGATAAACCTTGGGGATAAAAGGTGGGATGTCTAAACTGGCCAAACTTTGTGCATCGTCTTTGCTCAAAAAACGAGCTAAGGCTGCTTGGATTTTTTGTTGTACAGGTTTGCTTTTTTCTAGCGGTAATGCCTCTTCTAATAAGGCCTTGTCTTGGCTATGGCGGGCAACCAGATCGGCAGCTTGAGCACGTTGTTTGCTATTGCCATTGAGTAAAATTTCTCGAAGATAGGGCGCATAGTCTTGTGCGTCAAAGGTTAGAAGCATGGCTTCGGCTTTGGGGTAAATGGTTTTTAAGCTGGACGCTGATTGCATCACCACAAAATCAGGTAAGTGTTTTAATAATTGTGGATGACGATTTAAATAGGCAAGTTGTTCACTTTGCCCAGAAACAGACAAACCATTGCTAGGCAGTGATTTGAATGTCGCTAAATTGGCTTCTTGAATATAATCCAAAAGATCAGGCAATTCATAAGCCATTTGCAAACGATCATAATAATAATCAGGTAGATTTTGTCGGTCAAAAATAGCAAACAAGATATCATCGTCTGTTTGATTATCATCATCACAGTTTAATAAAGCATTCAGGTCTGCGACTGACCAGTGTTTGCGAACAGTGGCAAAATGTTTACTTTTTACACTTTCAATGGTGGTATATAAGGCGTCATGAAAAATATACAAGAACCACAATGGTACTTTGGGGGTGGTGATGGATAGATTGACACCACGACAAGCTGCTGCCAATACCTTGCCATAACGAACCAATTCTTCATGGGAGAAGGTTTCGGTCCAAAGTGTGTACAAGCGATTTCGGGCGGATTTGCTTTTTTTTAAATCCAGTTTTTGCATCCCCGACAATTGTGTTGAACTATGCCAATAATAAGTCGTTCCTGGCCCATCAAGCAAAGCGGCATAAGTATCATCTTGTTTGGCATTCAATGTCTGCAAAACATGGGCACCTTCACCAGTCAAAATATAGTGAATCACCGCTTCGGGCAATTGTTGGTCACTTAAGCCTAGTGGTAAAAAGACATCCAATAAAATTTCTTGATTCAATGATGCTTGGCTTCCCAATAGTTTTTGGGCTAGGGTTTTGAGCTTATCGAGCATAGTGTAGACCTTGAATAAATAATACAAATAAACAAAATGAAAGAATAATCCACCACTGAGACAGGTTGCGTCTTTGTTGTGTGTTCAAAGGTAAAAAAACAATATATTGTGTGGCTAAATCGACTGCTTTTGCATATTGAGTATGTTACACCATAAAGCATTGGCAGCCATTTGTGCTAATGATGAGTATTATAGAGTAATCGGACAAATTTGCTATTCAAAAACAACCCATTTATTGTGTAATATGATTTTATCATAAAATAAGTGTAATTTAACAACCATTGGTTTGTGGGTACCATGACTGCTTTATTCTGGTTATATTATTTTTACTCCATAGATTAGATGGATTAGGACGAATCCTCCTTAAAAATAAAAGAACCTAAGAGTTGAAGTTTCTTTTAAAATTTGGCTGAAAATTTTTTAA
>JASLDB010000025.1 GCA_030151665.1 Neisseriaceae bacterium | reverse complement strand
GATAGAATGGATTGATGAGTACCCATAATAGAATTTATTGGTATGATGGGATAAACAGCCTAATAATATCAATACAGTGTTGTTTTTGTTCTTCGTTTTTCCCATGTGCGACAACCACCCATTGATGAAACAGGAGCTTGATATGAATCCCAGTTTAAATACCTTTAATAGCCTGAGTGAATTGAGTATTGATAACCATACTTACCATTATTTTAGTTTAACAAAAGCAGCAGAAAAATTGGGTGATGTTCAACGCCTACCCAAGTCTTTAAAAGTGTTATTGGAAAACTTACTTCGCTTTGAAGACAATAAAACGGTTATGGCAAAAGATATTCAAGCTGTTGCGGCTTGGTTACAAAAGAAAACGTCCAATCACGAAGTTCAATATTGCCCAGCTCGAGTGCTGATGCAAGATTTTACTGGTGTGCCAGCAGTCGTGGATTTGGCGGCCATGCGCTCTGCGATGCTAGCAGCTGGTGGCAATCCAGACAAAATTAACCCTTTGTCGGCAGTGGATTTGGTGATTGATCATTCTGTGATGGTGGATCATTATGGAACAGGCAATGCTTTTTTTCAAAACGTGGAGACCGAAATGCAGCGTAATCATGAGCGTTATGCTTTTTTGCGCTGGGGGCAACAAGCATTCAGTAATTTTCGGGTAGTCCCACCAGGTACAGGAATTTGTCACCAAGTGAATTTAGAATATTTGGGGCAAACGGTTTGGACAGAGGAAAATGATGGCAAAATCTATGCCTTCCCCGATACATTGGTTGGAACGGACTCACATACCACCATGATTAATGGTTTGGGGGTTTTGGGTTGGGGTGTTGGCGGGATTGAGGCAGAAGCGGCGATGTTGGGGCAACCTGTTTCCATGTTAATTCCTGAAGTGGTTGGCTTTAAACTTACTGGTAAATTACAAGAAGGCATTACTGCAACAGATTTAGTATTGAGTGTGGTGCAAATGCTGCGTCAAAAAGGCGTGGTTGGTAAGTTTGTGGAATTTTATGGTGATGGCTTGGCTGATTTGCCATTGGCTGATCGCGCGACCATTGCCAATATGGCACCTGAATATGGTGCGACGTGTGGCTTTTTCCCAGTGGACAACATTACTTTGGATTACCTTGCTTTAACTGGCCGGGATCCTGAACGCATTGCTTTGGTTAAAGCCTATGCTAAAGCACAAGGTTTATGGCGTGAAATGGGAGATGAGCCTGTCTTTACGGATACTTTGGTTCTAGACATGAGTACGGTCAAAGCCAGTATTGCTGGCCCTAAGCGACCACAAGACAAAGTATTACTGGAAAACGCTGCCCAAGCTTTTGCCGCCTTTGTCGGCGAATCGCACCCCATTGCCCAAGCAACATACACTGTTGATGATGTGGAGCACACAATACAAGATGCAGATGTGGTGATTGCAGCAATTACTTCTTGTACCAATACCTCTAATCCCAGTGTGATGTTAGCAGCAGGATTATTGGCACAAAAGGCAGTGGCAAAAGGTTTAAAACGCAAACCATGGGTTAAATCGTCTTTGGCACCTGGCTCAAAAGTGGTGACGGACTATTTGGCCAAAGCAGGCTTAACAGCTGATTTGGATACTCTGGGTTTTAATTTGGTGGGTTATGGTTGTACAACATGTATTGGTAACTCAGGGCCTTTATTGCCTGCTATTGAGGCCGCCATTACGCAAGAAAATTTAACAGTAGCAGCCGTATTGTCTGGTAACCGTAATTTTGAAGGGCGTATTCACCCGCTGGTGCAAACCAATTGGTTGGCATCTCCGCCTTTGGTGGTGGCATTTGCTTTGGCAGGCAATATTCAAAAAGACTTGGTGAATGATCCTCTAGGCCAAGACTTAGATGGCAAAGATGTGTATCTGAAAGATATTTGGCCAAGCCAAGCAGAAATTCAAGCTGCTGTGGCCAAGGTCAGTACTGATATGTTTGCCAAAGAATATGGTGCAGTGTTTGATGGTGATGCCGCATGGCAAGCGATTGCAGTAGCAGGTGCTAAAACCTATTCATGGCAAGCTGATTCAACTTATATCCAACACCCACCATTTTTTCAAGATATTGCTCAGGCGCCAAAAGCTTTGGCCGATATTGAGCAAATGCGAGCATTGGCGGTATTGGGAGATTCGGTGACGACTGATCATATTTCACCTGCAGGCAATATCAAGGCAGATAGCCCAGCTGGTCGCTATTTGAAAGAGCAAGGTGTCAAAAGCTTGGATTTTAATTCTTATGGTTCACGGCGTGGTAATCATGAGGTGATGATGCGAGGAACGTTCGCCAATATTCGCATTAAAAATGAAATGTTAGATGGCATTGAAGGTGGCATGACTCGTTATATTCCCACAGGGGAAACCATGGCTATTTTTGATGCCGCAATGCGATACCAAGAGGATAAAACACCATTGCTTGTCATTGCAGGAGCTGAGTATGGCACAGGTTCATCACGAGATTGGGCAGCAAAAGGCACTAATCTTTTGGGTGTTAAAGCCGTATTGACCGAAAGCTTTGAGCGTATTCACCGTTCTAATTTAGTGGGTATGGGGGTGTTGCCGTTACAATTTAAAGCGGGTGTCACACGGAAAACCCTAGGCTTAACAGGCGATGAGTTATTTTCTGTGCGTGGCATTGATGATGCGATTAAGCCTTTACAAGACTTGTTATTAATCATTGATTACCCCAATGGGGAACAAAAAGAAGTGATGGTGACTTGTCGCATTGACACCTTAAATGAAGTGGATTATTTTAAAGCGGGTGGGATTTTGCATTATGTTTTGCGCAAATTAATTGCAGAATCATAAGACTCACTTCGCAATAAAAAAAGAAGAAAAGCGATGCTAAGTTAGGCATCGCTTTTTTTATGGACACTTGCTATGTTGAACTCACTAAAATCATACCAGCGGCTTTAGTTTTTGGGTGCCAACATGTCTTCAGGTCGCACCCATGCATCAAATTCCTCGCTGCTTAGTAATTGCAATTGCAAAGCAGCTTCTTTTAAGGTTAGATTTTGGGCATACGCTTTTTTAGCGATTTTGGCCGCATTATCATAACCAATGTGGCGGTTTAATGCAGTGACCAACATGAGTCCTTGTTCAAGGTGTTTATTGATGTTGCTGGTGTTCGCTGTTAGGCCATCAATGCAATGGTCTTGGAAATTTCGGCAGCCATCTGCCAATAGCGTGATGGAATGCAAAACATTGTGGATGATGACTGGTTTGAAAACATTTAACTGTAAATGACCGTGGCTAGCAGCAATGCCAACACTGCTGTCATTGCCCATCACTTGGCAAGCGAGCATGGATAAGGCTTCACATTGAGTGGGGTTAACCTTGCCCGGCATAATGGAGCTGCCAGGTTCATTGGCAGGCAGGTTGATTTCTGCCAAACCAGTGCGAGGACCAGAACCCAGTAAGCGTAAATCGTTGGCAATTTTCATGAGGCTAATGGCCAGTGTTTTGAGGGCAGCAGAGACAAAAACCAAGGCTTCTTGCCCAGCTAAGGCTGCAAATTTATTGGGTGCAGTTTCTAAAGGCAAGCCACTGATCTTGGCCAGCTCTGCTGCCATTTCATCTGCAAAGCCAATGGGGGCATTTAAGCCGGTACCGACTGCTGTGCCGCCTTGAGCCAACTGAGCAAGCAAGGGCAAGGTGGCTTCAATGGCACTTTGGCTATCACTCAATTGTTGTACATAAGCAGAAAATTCCTGCCCCAAAGTCATGGGGGTTGCATCCATTAAATGGGTGCGACCTGTTTTAATAATAGCATTGAATTGACTGGATTTTTGTGCCAAGCCTTGTTTTAAGTAGGTGATGGCGGGCAATAGGTTTTTGCTCACTTCCAAATAGGTGGCAATGTGCATGGCAGTGGGAAAGCTGTCATTGGAGCTTTGACTGCGATTAACATGGTCGTTGGGGTGCACAGGGGATTTACCACCTTTGCCTTGTCCAGCCAATTCATTGGCTCGACCTGCGATTACTTCGTTCACATTCATATTGCTTTGTGTACCACTGCCCGTTTGCCAAACAATCAAAGGGAAATGCGCATCCCATTGTCCATCAATGACTTCTTGGCTAGCCGTTTCAATCAAGCTTGCCAACTCATCAGATAAATCTTGGTGTCGATGGTTGATGCGAGCAGCCGCTTGCTTAATCATGGCCAAGGCATGAATCACCTTGATGGGCATACGGTCTTGACCAATTTGGAAATTTAAGCGGGAGCGTTCAGTTTGTGCTCCCCAGTATGCATCTTTGGCAACAGCAATTTCACCCATGCTATCGGTTTCAATACGACTCATGTTTTCTCCTCAGTTGGCTTTGTGATGATTGGTTTATCTTAATGAAATGATAGGCAGTTGAA
>JASLDB010000228.1 GCA_030151665.1 Neisseriaceae bacterium | reverse complement strand
TCACTTTTTTGATTTATTTTTCTAAAACGAAAAAATAACACCGATTGAACATTCTAAATCGACCATTCATTAAGATTAAAACAAGAAAACAATGCAGGTTTGGCGCAATTATTTTACGTCATCCTAACTTTCTAATTGATATTTCAATATTCAGTCATACCAATTGGGGGTTCTATCTTATATTTTGCTGCTTGGTTGATTAATGAGTTATAGATGTTCAATTCTTTTGCTCAAATCCACCCCATTTCAAATTGGGTAGGTCTATAATAGTGGCTTATGCATGTGCTCCACACGCCATATACTTATAGATACATTTATCGGTAACCATTAAGGATTCGAAAATGAATTTCCCACCACGTTATGTTTCTGCTACTCGCATGCGCCGCATGCGTAAAGATGATTTTTCTCGCCGCTTAATGCGTGAGAATGTTTTGACCACTAATGATTTAATCTACCCTGTGTTTGTGTTAGAAGGTCATAATCAAGAAGATCTTATTCCTTCCATGCCAGGTATTACGCGTCAAAGCATTGACAAACTATTGTATACCGCAGAAGAGGCCTTAGAGTTAGGCATCCCCATGTTGGCACTTTTCCCTGTTGTGACCAAGAACAAAACAACAGATGCCAGTGAAGCCTACAACCCTGAAGGCTTGGTTCCAGAAACCATTCGTGCTTTAAAATCCCGCTTCCCTGAACTTGGCATTATGACTGATGTCGCATTAGATCCATATACCATTCACGGGCAAGATGGTTTATTAAATGAAGATGGTTATGTGATGAATGATGAAACCGTTGAAGTTCTCATCAAGCAAGCACTAACCCATGCTGAAGCAGGGGCACAGGTGATTGCTCCTTCTGACATGATGGATGGCCGTATTGGTGCCATTCGTGAAATGCTGGAAGAAACTGGCCACATTCATACTCGCATTATGGCTTACTCCGCTAAATATGCATCTGGTTTTTATGGCCCGTTTCGTGATGCTGTTGGCAGTTCTGCGAATTTAGGCAAAGCTGATAAATCCACTTACCAAATGGATCCAGCCAATCTTAATGAGGCTTTACAAGAAGTGGCATTGGATATTCAAGAAGGCGCCGACATGGTAATGGTTAAACCAGGTATGCCTTATTTGGATGTGATTCGCCGTGTCAAAGATGAATTTGGTGTACCAACCTTTGCTTACCAAGTCTCAGGTGAATACGCCATGTTGCAAGCAGCCATTCAAAATGGCTGGTTGGATGCTGATAAAGTTGTCTTAGAAAGCCTTTTAACATTCAAACGAGCAGGTTCGGATGGTATTCTGACTTATTACGCCATGGATGCAGCCCGTCGTTTGCGTGATGCTCGCTAAGTTCGTGTGACCTTATATCAATCTCCAAGAAGCTGCTTTAGGGCAGCTTTTTCATGGGCATCGCAAATGGCTTTCGTTGCCAATGCTTTTGATACAATAAAGGTGACTGAACGCGCAATGTCTGCCCTATCTGAATTTGCACAGCCCCCATGCTATCGGTACGCCATAAAGAAACACCAGCCTCTTCTAAATGACTAATGGTATCAAGACTAGGGTGTTTATAATGATTTAAATAGCCACTACTGGCGATAGCCCATTGGGGTTCAACCATGCGCAAAAATTCAGGCGTTGTTGATGTATTGCTACCATGATGACCCAATACCAGTATTTGGCTAAATAAATACTCACCATAGTTCGCTAGCAATCTCTTTTCACCTTGCGCCTCCAAATCCCCTGTTATCAACAATGCTTGCTCATTGACAACCACGCGCAAAACACAACTTCTATCATTTTCTTTCACTTTTTCATCTTTTGACCACACGGGTGTCAATAGTTCAAAATACACACCATCCCACACCCAAGCATCAGCATCACAAGGCAAAGCGCCTGTTTTACTTTGTGCAGAATGGGCATCAACCAACCATTTTTTGACTGTAAATTGTCGTTTGACTTCAGGCCACCCGCCTGTGTGATCACTGTGGTCATGTGACAAAATAACCATATCCAGTTGTCCAATACCATGTGCTCGCAATGTATTCACCAAAACACCACTACTCCCAACCAAACCTGTATCAAATAGCAATTGGTGTTTTTCGGTCTGAATCAGCACTGCCAAGCCTTGACCAATGTCCAGTACATTGATTTCGACAGTATTTTTAGGGGGTGTTGGTGCTTGGTATAAAACCAAAATCACTATCCAAATCATCGATAAAAAACGAAAACCCAGCGCAAATGGCAATAACAACAAGGTCAACATCACACACAAAACCGTCCACATCCAAGTAGGCATTTTCGGCACAGACCAAACCACAGCATAATCATGCAAACCCAATAATAGCGACAAGCTAATATCGTTAAGATAAGCGGTTAGCGACACCAACGAAGAAATAGGCCATACCACGCAGAATAAACTAAGTGGTGTTAACACCATGGAAAAAAGTGGGATAGCCACCAAGTTGACAGGCACACTCAAGATAGGCAGCGCTGACACCATCCAACCCAAAAAAATAACACTGGCAATACTGGCTTGCCATTGTGCCAACATCGCCTGCCGCCAAAAAGAATATCTATTTTTTCGAATGCGATAAGCATTGCCCATGATAATCACAGCAATAAAACCAAACGATAGCCAAGTACCCAATCCCAATACTGCCATGGGTTGCCACAGTAAAACAGCCAACAGCGCCCAACACCAAGCCG
>JASLDB010000216.1 GCA_030151665.1 Neisseriaceae bacterium | reverse complement strand
CCACGATTCAAAATCACCTTAACCACGATTTCAGGCTCTGCCATCACTTTTTGTCCATCTTCTTCTTGGTAAGATAGCGCACGACCACCTTTTTCTGCCACCAAGACATCGCCCAAATACATCTCAATATTGTCTACATCCAAATCATCAACACCAGCATAACCAATGGCACACAATAAACGTCCTAAATTGGGATCACTGGCAAAAAATGCGGTTTTCACCAATGGAGAGCGGGCAATCGCATAGCCGACTTGTTTGGCTTCAGCCTTGTCTTTTGCACCCTCCACGGCAACAGTGATGAACTTGGTTGCCCCCTCACCATCACGCACAATCGCTTGTGCCAACTCCAACGCCAAATCAGTCACAGCAGCTTGAATCAATTGGTAAGCCACGCCCGTACTTTGGGTGATTTCAGGCAATGACGTTTTGCCTGTTGCTACCAACATAAAACTATCATTGGTACTGGTGTCGCCATCCACGGTAATGCTATTAAACGTATCATCAGCGGCTTCACGCACCATTTGTTGCAAAACCTGTTGACTGATAGCAGCATCGGTAGCAATAAAGCCCAACAAGGTTGCCATATTCGGGTGAATCATGCCAGAACCCTTCGCCATACCACTTAAGTGAATTTCATGGCCATCCACCACCACTGTGCGACTGCCAGCTTTGGCAACGGTGTCTGTTGTCATGATAGCAGCAGCAGCCACATCCCAATGAGCAGCTTGTAAATGAGAGATGGCGTGTTCAATTTTGGCCACTGGCAATGGCTCCAAAATCACCCCAGTTGAAAATGGCAATACTTGTTCACGAGCACAATCCAGTTTTTTAGCAACAGCAGCGCATACAGCCAAAGCATGATCACGGCCACTTTGACCTGTGCCTGCATTGGCGTTACCTGTATTAATCACCAAAGCTTTAATTGGTTTATCTTGTGCCAAATGATTTTGGCTAACCACCACAGGTGCTGCACAAAATCGGTTGCGGGTAAACACACCAGCCACTTGGCTATTGTCACTTAACGTGAGCAACGTTACATCATTGTGATTGGCTTTTTTAATGCCTGCTTGCCCCACATGCAATTGCACACCCTCAATGGCCAACAATGCATCGGCACTGGGCACAGATAAATTAACTGCCATCTTCACTTTCTCCTTGTTAGATTGGTTTGACATGCCTTGTTCACACCAAGGCATAACTCATGTTTTCTTCAAATCATTCTACACGCAAATTTACCCACCTTGCACTGCAACATGCTAATATTTATACCAAGCTCATGATAAATCATCATACTCGCTTTATTCCCATTCTATTAAAAAAACAGCGGAAAAAAACATGACAAGCCAGCAAACCATCACCTTACTAACAAGGAGTTAGCCATGACGGTTGTATCCATTGATGTTGATGCCCAATGCACCTTTACCCCACTTTGCCCCAATGAGTTGCCTGTACCAGATGGACACTTGATTGTGGATGAACTCAATGCCCAAGCTCAATATGCCAATTTACGGGTTTTGACCAAAGATGCTCATAACCCAAAAGCCTTGTGGGTTGCCAATGAAACACAGCCCCCCTTGAGCCCTTTACCCTACCCCAATGCAGATTTGGCGTGGCCACGCCATGCTGAAGTGGGTAGCCATGGCTTTACTGCTTTACCCGGACTACCCCAGCCCATTGACTATGATTTTTTGGTTTACAAAGGTGTGGAAAATGATTTGCACCCCTATGGTGCTTGTTACCATGATTTGGCCAATACCATTAGCACTGGGTTGATTGAATGGTTGGCAATGCAAAAGACTCAACACATTGTGGTGGGTGGTTTGGCAACTGATTACTGTGTTAAAAATACTGTTTTACAATTGTGCCAAAGCCCATTGGCTACTTGGCAAGTCTGGGTGAATCTAGCGGCTTGTCGCGGCATTGCCCCTGACACCATCGCCGATGCCATTGATGCCATGCAAAACGCAGGCGCCAAAATGATTCAAAATAGCCAAGATTTATCAACCCATTTTGCCAAATAGAAAGTCACACATGGCCATTACCCAATTTAAAGCAACAGCCAGTTCAGGAAAACAATTGCAAGTTCACTGCCAATCTCGACAATTTGAGATCACCATGGACGAACCTGCCAATTTAGGTGGACAAGATACTGCCATGAACCCCGTTGAAGCACTATTGTGTTCTCTGGGTGCTTGCAAAGTCATTGTTGCCAAATCCTTTGCCAAACTACAAGGCATTCATTTAAACCATATTCGAGTGGAATTATCAGGTGATTTAGACCCCGATGGATTTATGGGCAAAAATGACCAAGCCAAAATTGGCTTTAGCAAGATTACCAGCCACTTTTATATTGATGCCGATAACAGCGATGCCGAAATTGAGCAATTTGTTGCATTCATCAATAACCATTGCCCTGTTCATGACAGCTTGGCCAATGCCCCCCTATTAGAAAGCATTATTGAACACGAAAAACCATAATTTCTATACTGAGCCATGCGCTGAATAAACCCATGGCTCAATGAAACTATTTTTTGACATGCACAACCATTGTCGAAGCCAAAACGTCTTGCCATGTTTGTCGCTTATTCTCAACTGAACGGCGCAAGCCCAAAAACAGTACCAAGTACCATACCCAATACACATACTGTAGCAATTGCAAAAGTACACCATACAAAAAAATCAAAATCAGCAATGGCACCAAATAACGCAATACAACCACCCGAAAAAAACCCGCCTTATCGCCGGATTCGTGTAATACGCGAATATTGAGTATTTTTTTACCAATGGATTGCCCATACCGAGACATCATCCAAACTTGAACAGCCAATAAAACATCCTGTGCCACGCAGCCTGACCAAAACAAAAGCTTCAGGGTTGGATCATCATTAATACTGGTTATTTCATAGGCATGCCCTCCAGTATTGATATAAATAACAAACGGCAATAATGGCAACAGCAGCAACACTCTGTTAATAAAAAATGCCAATACTCTGCGCCAAGCAGGTGCAACCACCCATGTTGCTACCTGATTGGTTGTCATTGATAAATCAGTGGTTTCTGGGGATTGATAAGGATTATTCATGTTGCGCAGGCTTTACCTTTCGATGAACTTGAACGACCACAGTTTGTGAAATCACGTCTTGCCATGTTTGTCTTAATGGGCGATTTAACGACCAATACCAACTGCAAAACAATGCCACATACCAAAGTATTAAAATCACCATGCCATAGCCTGAACTGAAGGTTTTATCGATGATGAAAATTAAACCAAACAAACCAAAAGCATAACGCATCAATAGCACTTGCACTAAATTGGTGCGCTCATGTGTTGTGGATATTATGTTGATGCCCATGATGCGTTTACCAATGGACTGTCCTGTCATTGCCATACTCGCCATTTGGATACAGGCAAACAGCAAACACAACCCTACACTCATCCAAAAATGCAGACCAATATCGGCAGCTTTTACCGAATAGGAGAATAAATTTTCGGTAATGCTTCTAAATTCATAAGCCAGCACAGGTGACAATGGCAACAACCACAATAGCCTATTAATCAAAAATGCCAGCAGCCGTTGCCAAAATGTGGCAGCTACCCAGTCAAAATCAGCAGGAGTAGGCAAAGAATGATCGGTATGGGAATTGGGCTCTATCGTAGATTGATTCATGGTGTACTCTCTTAGTAGACATTATTTTGTTTTCATAACTTTGGTTCTTGCCAGAAAATCAGGAAGTGTTCTGCGTTCAATCGCAACCAAGAAAAGCATGGTTAGATTCGCTAAATTTTCTAAAATGGCCACTGTATCCTCTATATTCCATTCTGTTTCAGAATATTCAACTTTCTGGAAAACCCATCTATTTAAAATAAACACCACAAAAATGTAACCAATCTCTCTTAAAAAATAGGCATGCACAAAACCCGCTTGTTCACCTGTCACTTTTACGACTTTAATACCCATGATGATTTTGCCAATGGATTGCCCTTTTATTGAGATTAAAACCATCTGCACAATGCCCAAAATCAATACCAAAACACTGCCCATGACCATATCAAAATACATATTGGCAAAAAGAATGGGAGACACCAAAAAATTTAGATTTAGCACTTCTGTTAAAGTAACACTACGCAAATAAAATGCAAAAGCGTTTGGTTGCAAAATAGCCGCAAAGCCAAAAAAACAAAGCAGAAGCAAAACAATATTAATCAGGTAAGCAGCCATCCGCTGCCAAGGGCTTGCCAATGGCTATATTAACACAGGCTGATGATCATCAACCGATATTGGTGCTTGATACTCGTTCGATTTATGATTCATTTAACCTCTAAAGTACTCAAAAAGAACACAAGAAAAAACAGCGCCATTTGGGTGCAATGGACACTTAATATAATACATTATCATAATAAAGACACAAAAAAAGCACCAATTCCATGGTGCTTTGGTCAAATGCTGTTAAATTAAGCTTTAACAACCAATGTTTTGGCTAACTTATCTTGCAAAGTGCGGCGATTACTATTTTCCAAGAAAATCATCACAAAAACAGCAACCCATACACAAAATCTAACGACCCCACCCAAGAAAGGAATCAGTCCAATGAAAAATAAAATAATATTGAATACCACTTCACGCATCAATACGGTGCCCACAAAACCTGGGTTGTCTCCATTTTCAGTCACCACTTTAATGCCCACAATGCGCTTACCAATGGATTGCCCTGTTTTTGACATCATCACAACTTGAATAACACAATAAATCATTAACAACCCTACTGTCATCCAAACATAATTCGGGTAATCCTGAAGTATAATTAATAAGATAGCAAAATCAGACATGGATGCAACCTGCTCAGCTTTTTCCATACCCAAATTAATACCAGCCACAACAATAGGTATATAACACAGCATTGTTATAATCAAATTCACACAATAAGCCCCTATTCGTTGTCCAGCCGTGGCCAACTCCATGGTAACTTCTTGCTCATTATTCCACTTAGTTTGAGGTGCCTCATACTGCGAACGAAAATCTTGCATTACATCATCCCTTATTTTTAATAATCTACAAATTTGATTGGCATTATAATCAACATACTATATCAATAATAGTCTATTGATTCTATAAAACTTGGGGTTACTCACCTTGCTGTTATGTCATATCCATAAAAGATGGATAATTCATCTCTGCTGATTTGCAGCACACAACCCGCTACAAAGCCATTTGGAAACAAATATCGCAAGAGCCTAATAATTTGCTCTTGGCTTTTATACGGCACCTTCAATGCTCACAGTATTGTCATAGTCATCATACTCGCCATCCTCACCACCATGTTATTTTCCATAAAAAATCAATGATGTACATTACGATATTTATTGGTGAACACCTTAGTGGTGCTGGCATAGTTTTTGAAATTGCATTTTGATAATGACTCATTGCGTGGTATTTGCCCACGATTTGCTATTGCCAGTTTTAGCTTGTCAATCTATTATGAATGATTCAAATTTAAAGTCATGTAAATACTGAGGAGTCGTTAAAGTGAAAGTTGGTTTTGTTGGTTGGCGCGGTATGGTGGGTTCAGTTTTGATGCAACGCATGCAAGATGAACAAGATTTCAAACACATTCCTGATGCATATTTCTTTACCACATCAAGTATTGGCAAGCCTGCTCCAGATTATGGTCAAGCCACCAAAACCTTATTGGATGCCAATGATGTGAGCGAATTGGCTAAAATGGACATTATCGTCACTTGCCAAGGTGGTGACTATACCAAAGTAGTATTTCAACCCTTGCGTGACAGTGGTTGGGATGGTTACTGGATTGATGCTGCTTCTAGTTTGCGCATGGAAGACAATGCCATTATTGTTTTGGACCCAGTCAACCGTGATGTGATTGATGCCGGTCTCAAAAATGGTGTCAAAAACTATGTAGGCGGTAACTGCACTGTATCATTGATGCTAATGGCCTTGGGTGGTTTATTCCAAAATGACTTGGTCGAATGGGCAAGCAGCATGACTTACCAAGCAGCGTCGGGTGCTGGTGCCAAAAACATGCGTGAATTGATTAGCGGCATGGGTGCCATTGAAGCACAAGTGGCTAATGAATTGGCGGATCCTGCCAGTGCCATTTTGGATATTGACCGCAAAGTATCAGACTTTTTGCGTAGCGATAGCTTTCCTAGCCAAAACTTTGGCGTACCATTGGCAGGCAGTTTGATTCCGTGGATTGATGCTGATTTGGGCAATGGTCAATCAAAAGAAGAATGGAAAGGTGGCGTTGAAACCAACAAAATCTTGGGCACCGGTAATGAACCTGTGATTATTGATGGTTTGTGTGTGCGTGTGGGTGCCATGCGTTGCCACAGCCAAGCGTTAACCTTGAAATTGAAAAAAGACTTAAGCGTTGCTGAAATTGAGAAAATTTTGGCCGATGCCAATGACTGGGTTAAAGTCATTCCCAATGAAAAAGAAGCCTCTATGCAAGAATTAACCCCGGCTAAAGTGACTGGCACCTTGTCTGTTCCTGTTGGCCGTATTCGCAAAATGGGCATGGGTGGTCAATACATTAGTGCTTTTACTGTGGGTGACCAATTATTATGGGGCGCAGCCGAACCGTTACGCCGCATGTTACGCATTATTTTAGCAAAATAATTTTTAGCAAAAAACCCACCCCAAGGTGGGTTTTTTCTTGTGCAAAACCTTTTCACCTTAAATTATTCCATTCTCACTTTCTAGTTATCTGTTATTTTCTAGCTATTTTCATGAATCACGCACTTGAGCAGATAATAACTTTTTTATATTAAAATTTGCATTAGCTATTCTATATTCCACCACGATATTTTTTAAAATTAGCATTTTTATTAAAAATAAATATATATTAAAGAATTAAAATCTAAATTTTATTTAATTTTAATGATAAAAATCCAAAATAATAGGTGATTTTTTAAAATGCTTCTTTTATCATCAAAGGCATTCAAAGCTTTTATATAACCTATTTATAAAGATCAAGAACCATTATCGATGGTTGGAGAATAGAAAATGCGCCTTACCCAAAAAACCTTAATTTTGGCCATTACCACAGCAGTATTAGCAGCTTGTTCTGGTGGTAACAATAATGACAACAAAACAGCCTCAAGCAATGACAACAATGCAAGTGCCGCCACCAATAGCAGCAGTGTAAAAAAAATTGCTATTACCGCCATTGTTGAACACCCTGCCCTAGATGCGGTGCGAAAAGGCTTAGAAGAAGAATTAAAAGCCAATGGTTATGAAAATGGCAAGAATGTTGAAATCAGTTTTCAAAGTGCCCAAGGCAATACTGGTACAGCAGGTCAAATTGCCAAAAAATTCATTGGTGACAAACCAGACGTGATTGTGGCCATTGGCACCCCTAGTGCCCAACCGATTATTGCCTCCACCAAAACCATTCCTGTGGTATTTGCTGCGGTCACTGACCCAGTAGCAGCCAAGTTGGTACCAAGTTGGGCAGCTTCTAAAACCAATGTTACTGGTGTATCTGATGCCTTGCCAATGGAGCCACAAGTGGCCTTAATTAAAAAATTGGTTCCTAATATCAAAAATTTAGGCTTTGTATATAGCCCAGGTGAAATCAATTCAGTGGTGGTCATGAAAGAGCTCGAAAGTATTTTACCCAAATACAGCATGACGCTCACCGCAGCACCAGCCCAACGCACCACCGATATTCAAGCAGCCACTCGCAGCTTGGTTGGCAAAGTTCAAGCCATTTACAGCTCAACCGATAACAATGTTATTTCAGCTTATGAGTCACTTTACAAAATTGGTGTGGATAACAAAATCCCTTTAATTGCCTCTGACCCTGACACAGCACGCCGTGGCGCCGTGGCGGTTTTGGGTGCCAATTACAGCCAAATGGGACACCAAGCAGGTCAGATGGTGATTAAAATCATCAATGGCACCCCTGCTGGAGACATCGCACCACAAAAAATGGATAAGTTGGACTTGGTCATCAACAAAAAATCTGCCGCTGCCACAGGTGTAACCATCCCTGATGATGTCCTAAAAGAAGCCACCAGCGTTATTGAGTAAGCTGCTCCCTGATGATTGGTTTTATGGCCAACTCAGCAATGGGTTGGCTTATTTATTCGACACAATAAAGGTTTTTTATGAGTTTGGATGCATTATTGGGCGCTTGGGAAAGTGGCATGATTTACGCCTTGGTCGCGTTGGGTGTCTATATTTCTTTTCGCGTTTTGGACTTTCCTGATTTAACAGCAGATGGCAGTTTTCCTTTGGGTGGTGCTGTGTGTG
>JASLDB010000165.1 GCA_030151665.1 Neisseriaceae bacterium | reverse complement strand
AAGTGGATATGGCGTGGTATGGCAATAAGTCAGCGATGGAGGCGGTTGATCGTGCTGATGGTGAAGTCTTTGCACAGGTCGTTTATGTAGATGGTAGTACAGGGTACAAAAGTCTATTGATTACCCAAAAAGATAGTCCCTTGAATAATGAACAAGACATGTTAAAAGTCGCAAAAGATTTAACTTTTGGCAATGGTGACCCTAATTCTACATCAGGTTATTTGGTGCCAGCTTACTATGTTTTTGGCAAAGCCAATGTTGAACCCACACAAATTTTTAAACGTACTTTAAATGCCAATCATGAAAGTAACTTGATGGCAGTTGCTAATAAGCAGGTGGATGTGGCGACATTTAATAGCAATAACTGGGACATGATGGCAGAGAAACAGTCGAAAATTTTGGATAAGGTCAAAATTATTTGGACATCACCTGAAATTCCATCTGACCCCATTGTTTGGCGAAAAGACATGAGTGCTGATTTAAAAGGAAAAATTAAAAACTTCTTTTTGGCTTATGGGCAAAAACCTGATGAAAAAGTGGTTATGAATAAGTTAAGTTGGTCAAAATTTCGAGCTTCAGACAATAGCCAACTAAATCCCATTCGTGAATTAGAAGCTTTTAAAGCAAAAATTGCCAATAAAACGGAAAAAGGTGCCAGTGAATGAGCGATTCATCGACATTGAATCCACCAATTCATACATTTAAAAAATGGGTGAACTGGGTATTGATTGCGGTTTTATTGGCTGTTTTGGGGGTGTCTTGGCAAGGTAGTGAAATGGCACCCCTCAAACTGGTGAGTGATGCAGGGAATATGTGGGTCATGGTGAAAGAATTTTTTCCACCTGATTTTCGCCACTGGCAGTCTTATCTATCTGAAATTGCTGTCACGCTGTATATCGCCATTTGGGGCACACTTTTGGGTATTGTGTGTGCCGTGCCATTGGGTTTACTTAGTGCCTCTAATATTGCACCTATTTGGGTGCAGCAGATTGTGCGTCGATTGATGGATGCTTTGCGTTCAATAAATGAAATGGTTTTTGCCATGATTTTTGTCGCAGCCGTGGGTTTGGGTCCTTTTCCTGGTGTATTGGCTTTGTTTTTACACACCACGGGTTCATTGGCCAAGCTTTTTGCAGAGGCAGTTGAAGCCATTGAGGACGGACCAGTAGAAGGTGTTCGATCAACAGGTGCAGGCAAGCTACAAGAAATTCAGTATGGCGTGATTCCTCAAGTTTTGCCTCTATGGATTTCATATTCATTGTATCGATTTGAGTCGAATGTTCGTTCGGCAACGGTGGTCGGAATGGTAGGAGCTGGCGGGATTGGTGTGTTGTTGTGGGAGAGTATTCGCAGTTTTAATTTTCCACAAACATCAGCCATTATTTTATTGATTATTGTGACCGTTTCATTAATTGACATATTGTCACAGTATTTGCGCAAGAAATTTATTTAACTAAACCTTTGTAGGGATTGATTTAAAGATGCAAAAACATTCTTCCACATCCAGTCAGGTAGAAAATCAGGTCCAAAGACAGGCTTGGTTGTCGGTTTTGTCACAGCAGCAAAACCTATTAATTGGCCATGAAAGCCAGTTGCTTTCAACGTCTTATGATGTATTGCGTGAACCTGAAGTGGGTATGGTTATGGTCAAAGGCAAGACAGCTGGTGAGGGTCAAGTATTTAATTTGGGCGAAGTGACTGTTACACGCTGTGTGGTGCGTATAAAAAGTGGTCAGATGGGCTTTGCTTATGCAGTGGGACGCAATAAAAAATCAGCATTACTCATGGCTTTAGCCGATGCCCATTTACAAAGTGATCAGCATGATTATTGGCAAAAGGAATTGCTCAATCCATTGCAGGAACATTTACGTGAACGCTTAGCAACAGAAAGTGCCCGTGTGCAAGAAACCAAAGTGGATTTCTTTACATTGGTGAGAGGAGAGGATTAATGAATACGACATTGGTAAAAGGTTTTTCTCAGCCAGTACATGATGCACAAGTGGTTTTTCGTCAGGTGTTAAATGCGATGAGCGAACCTGGTTTGTGGCAAAACCTACCAAAAGATGTAGTGTTTTCTAATCTTTACAGCAGCACAACAGCTTTACTATTGGCGCTTTTAGATGCAGATACACCACTGTGGCTGACTGAAAAGTGTCGCACGGCTGATATAAAAGACAATTTAACTTTTCATTGTGGCTGCCCGTTGGTTTGTGAACAAGAAAAAGCACATTTTGCAGTTTTGGATTGTGATGATTTTTTAAACATGCAAAGCATGAATTTTATCAAGGGCTCTGACCGTTATCCAGATCAATCCACAACCATTATTTTGCAATTGCCACAGTCTGGTATTCAAAACAGCACTATTTGGCAAGGACCTGGTATTGAACAAACGCGTGAGTGTATTTTGCCTATACCGAATGCATTTTGGGCCAAACGAAATGATTTAATTGAGTTTCCGCGTGGGATTGATTTTATATTGACCTATCAAGACAGTGTAATGGGCCTACCCAGAACCACACAAGTGAGTGAACAGAAGGATGCATTATGTATGTAGCTGTGAAAGGTGGTGAAAAAGCCATCGAGAATGCCCATCAATATTTGCATGATTACCGACGTGGTGATGTTGCAGTGGCTGAATTAAGTATTGAACAAATTCAAGAGCAATTGCCCTTGGCAGTCGCACGTGTGATGACTGAAGGCTCTTTGTTTGATGAAGCTTTGGCGGCATTGGCGATTAAGCAAAGTGCGGGCGACTTAATTGAAGCTATTTTTTTGCTACGAGCTTATCGCACCACATTGCCACGATTTGGCGATAGTTTGGCTTTGGACACAGCCAAAATGCATTTAAAACGCAGGGTATCTGCGGTTTACAAAGACATACCAGGTGGACAGTTATTGGGACCAACATTTGATTACACACACCGATTGTTGGACTTTGCGTTGGCTGCAGAAAGCGAAGCCCCAGCAAGCCAAGTAGACAATATGAGACATCAAGAAAGTGTTGTTTGTCCACATGTCTTGGATTTATTGGTTGAAGAAGGCTTGGTCATGAAGCCAGATGCTAAACGTTTGGCAGCCGAAAGTGACATTACCCGAAACCCCATTGAATTGCCCAGTAATCGAGCTGAACGTTTACAGATGCTAGCACGAGGTGATGAAGGCTTTTTGTTGTCTTTGGCATATTCTACGCAACGTGGTTATGGTAGAACCCACCCATTTTTGGGGGAAATGCGGTTTGGTGATGTTGAAGTGTGGATAGAGCCAGAAGAATTGGGTTTTCCGATTTCAATGGGCACAATTGAAGTGACTGAGTGTGAAATGGTCAATCAATTTGTGGAAACAGCTGATGATGTGCAATTTACCCGAGGTTATGGATTGGGTTTTGGCTATTGTGAGCGAAAAGCAATGGCGATGGCATTGATTGAACGGGCTTTGTGTGCAGATGAGTGGCAGGAAGAAAAAACATCTCCAGCACAGGATGAAGAATTTGTTTTAGCACATTGCGACAATGTGGAAGCATCGGGTTTTGTTTCACACTTGAAACTGCCTCACTATGTAGATTTTCAGTCTGAATTGGAATTGTTGCGCAAAATTAGAGCACAGCGTCACCAAGAAGCCAGTGCGAAAATGGCCGTTAAACATGCAGTAGAGGTGGAATGAAATGCAGAACACAAACCAAAATTCAAGTTACCAGAGCGATGATTTGTACAATTTTGCTTATCTAGATGAGCAAACCAAGCGCATGTTACGCCGTAGTTTATTAAAAGCAGTAGCGATTCCTGGTTACCAAGTACCGTTTGGTGGTCGTGAAATGCCATTGCCTTATGGTTGGGGTACAGGGGGTATTCAAGTGACCGCCAGCATTATTGGGCAAAGTGATGTATTAAAAGTTATTGACCAAGGTGCAGATGATACAACGAATGCCATTTCTATTCGCCGTTTTTTTGAAAAAACAGCACATGTGGATGTCACAACACACACCAAAGATGCCAACATTATCCAGACCCGACATCGTATCCCAGAAGAAGCATTAAGTGCAGGGCAGATTATGGTGTTTCAAGTCCCAATCCCAGAACCTTTGCGTTTTATTGAGCCATCGGAGGTTGAAACACGAACC
>JASLDB010000148.1 GCA_030151665.1 Neisseriaceae bacterium | reverse complement strand
AATTGGAGCAAGAAGAAATTGCTCGCTTGGGTAAAACCATTCCTGAATTCGCGCCTGGTGATACAGTGATTGTATCAGTTAAAGTTAAAGAGGGTACTCGTGAACGTTTACAAGCCTATGAAGGTGTTGTAATTGCTCGCCGTAACCGTGGTTTAAACAGCTCTTTCATCGTTCGTAAGATTTCTAACGGTGAAGGCGTTGAGCGTACTTTCCAATTGCATGCACCTACTGTTGCAAACATTGAAGTTAAACGCCGTGGTGACGTTCGCCGCGCTAAACTATACTACCTACGTGGCTTGACTGGTAAAGCAGCTCGTATTAAAGAAAAATTGCCTGCTCGTAAAGCTTAATTGGCTTTTATGCATGCAAAAAACACCTCTTTTGAGGTGTTTTTTTATTGACCATCATCGCCCAAAATTTAAACAATGGACAATAAATCAATCTCAAAAATCAAAGTACTCTCTGGCCCAATTTCTTTACTTTGTGCTTCTGAACCATAGGCAAATTCTGGCGGCGACACTAATTTAACCGATGTACCCATGGGCAACAACGGAATCACTTGTTGGTACGCCTGAATTAACTTGTTTAAGCGAAATTCAGCCACCACACCTCGCTCTTTTGAGCTATCAAACACCTCACCCGCAACATTGTAACCATGATAGTGACAACGAATACTGTCAGCCAGTGTTGCACACTCGCCATCCCCCAACACCAAAACTTGATAAGCAACACCACTGTCAAGTACAACCACATCACTTTCTTGTACAAAGGCTGCCAAATATGCGGCACCTTCATCTCGATTTTTTTGTGCCAAGGCCTCTCGGCGTTTTTGTAAGATTTCAGCAACGCCCATTCTTCATTTTCCATTCAAAGGTTGTTGCTGAAACTGCTGTGCTTTTTCTGGCAACATAAAGTAATGCAATTTTTTTTCATCTTTATACAACCAAACACCGTTCTCATCACTTTTTAAATCAACATAATCACCATTTTTAATATTGACTTGGTCAACAATGGTCGCAGGAATATACAAGTCTTGTTTCTTACCCTTTTTATCCACAACCTGAATAACAACAGCATCGTCAGGTTTTTCCATTCTGGCCATTTTATCTTTTGCGTCTTGTTCTTTCGCCTGTTCTTTTTGTCTTGACGAGCTTGGCTACCGTCTTCCAATCTCTCAATGCCTTGCTTAGAACCATAAAAAGGCAGCCAAACTGGGGACAAGATAACTGCAGCACTCGCCCCACTCACAATCATTGATGTCTGTGATGGTGTAAATGAAATACCACCTGCTATGGTCATCGGGCTTGTAACCAAAGTCATACTCAAAGCCAACAATCTCAACTTCATGATGATTCCTTCAACAGTAATCGAATACAATACACATTATGGCATAAAATATATTGGCTTATGCAATGTATAATTATCTATTATGCAAATAGATTAAACTGATATTTATTAAATTTTAAATAACCATACCAATCGAATTCAATATCACAGCAATACATAACCATGATGAAATGTATTAAAATCCACATTACTGATTAGAACTGGCTGGCTACGTTCCCCTTATTATTCATCGAAACATCCAAGTTTGTGGATTCCGCATAAGCCATACCATTTTGCAAACCCAACATTGAAATGCAATTGGCAAGGTTTTATTTTTCATTCATCATTAACCCAATAAAAAAGCAGGCCAAGCCTGCTTTTTTTACTGACTAACCAAGGGTTGCTGCCCAACAATTTTATTAGCATTTTTTTCCAAAATATAATAATAAGTTGGTTTCCCATCTTTTAGTAACAAAACACCATTTTCATCCGCTTCCAAATCCACTTTATCGCCATCTTTAATATTGACTTTATGATAAGTTTCCTTGGGCAAATACAAGGTTTGTTGTTGACCTTGCTTATTCACCACCTGAACAGTAACAGCATCTTTTCTTTGCTTGAGTTCACGCTCTTTTCGCAGTGTTTCTTCATCTTTTTTCTGTTTTGCATCTTGTTCACTGTTATCTGTAGAACCAGCAGCAGACTCCGCAATGGTTGCAGAAGGCAACCAAATGGGCGATAAAATCACAGCGCTACCTAAGAAGGTCGCAAATGAAGATGCTTGACGAGCATCGTTTCCTGCATTGGCATAGAATGATGTTGCTAAGGTTGCCAACAATAATACAGATATGACTTTTTTTCTCATGACCGTTTTCCGTTCAATTAATTTAAAGGTGTTTGCTCAAGTAAACTGCCTTTTTCCTGCGGGACAAAGTAATACTTTGGATCACCCGATTTTTTTAATAAAACACCAACATCGTCCTGCTCCAAGTCCACTTGATCACCATTGCGAATATCAACCTTGTGGTCAATTTCTCTGGGGACATACAAAGTTTGATCATTGCCATATTTATCACGTACCGTGTATTTTCGAGCATCTTTTTCACGATCAGCGTATTTAGAATCATTAATCACTTGAATTGAACCATAAAATGGTGCCCACAATGGGGATAAAACCATGGTACTGCCCATTATGGTCGATATGGCTGATTGTCGAGAAGGATTGGCAGCCATGGCTGAACCACAGAATAACGCCAAGATTAATGCAATACTGATTTGCTTTTTCATGATGTATCCTTTATTGAAAATTCATTACTCATCAATCACACAAATACCTGTAGACATTTCTGCAGCAGGACATTGAAAACTTCGATCACGATAACGGCTGACAAATTTCAATACCGAATCACCACTATTAAATTTCAAGGTACCAGAAGCAGCATCTTCTTTGGGGTGATCTTGTACTGTGGCATTGGGGATAAATAATGTTGCAAACATCTGCTTAACACCATTTACACGCATGGTAGCAGGTAGATAGCTTTGCTTCACCAACCATTCTTGTGCATCACTGCGGGTGTAAATAGGGTATTCAGCGGCAGCGATTGTAAACACTTCTAATGGCCAGCCATTGCTATTTTGTCGCGTAACTGAATATGGATAGGCCACTAAACTATACCGTTCTTGGTGCATTGGTAATTTGGGGCTAAGCAAAATTCGGTACAATTTTTCTTGAATGTCTTTGTCTGGCACAACCAGAGCAGATTGATAACTACTGGGATCATCCAAGAAGAACATACCCAATCCCTCTTTAAATAACTTAGATTTATCTTGTGGGCAACCGTTCAACTCATGGTAAACCGACCATTGCTTGCTGGTATCATCGCGTACAGCAAAACCCACATGTGAAAATACAATATTGTATTTGCGTAAGTCTTGCCCTTCTCGCCCAATCAACACCACTTTGGCATTGGTTTGGTTTAACGCTTTTTCCAAACGAGAGGTGGCTTTCATGCCAGCTTGCACAGCTTGCGGTTTAACCTCACGGGTTTCACAGCTTTGCGCCATGACCCAGCCGTTCATGGTAGTTATCATTGATAAAACAATTATTTTATTTAAAGCTTTCATGGGTACTCCTTTAAGAATGATTAATCTACATAAACTTCTAAATCCTCTTTAAACTGCGGTTTAGGTGTATGTGCGATTAAAGCATCGGGTGTACCCACCACAGATAGGTCTTTATCTGGGTAATCTAAATTGGCTAAGAAGTGACGCATGCAGTTCAGTCTTGCCCGCTTTTTATCATCTGATTTGATGACAGTCCAAGGTGCATCACCTGTATGGGTATGAAAGAACATCTGATTTTTGGCTTCGGTGTAATCATCCCAACGATCCAATGATTGGATATCAATCGGTGACAATTTCCAATGTTTTAGCGGATCATCACGACGCGAAACAAAACGACGCAATTGCTCTTCACGACTCACTGAAAACCAAAATTTAAAAAAATGGGTGCCACTGTTCACTAGCATGCGTTCTAATTCAGGTGTTTGTCGCATAAATTGCAAGTACTCATGTGGCTGACAAAAACCCATCACTCGTTCAACACCAGCGCGGTTATACCAGGAACGGTCAAAAAATACGATCTCTCCGGTTGTTGGCAATTCTTTAATATACCGCTGAAAATACCACTGACCACGTTCAACATCACTTGGTTTTTCCAAAGCCACAACACGGGCACCACGAGGATTCAAGTGCTCCATAAAGCGCTTAATCGTTCCCCCCTTACCTGCTGCATCACGACCTTCAAAAATACAAACAATTTTTTGTCCGGTTTCTTTTACCCAGCTTTGTACTTTAAGCAGCTCCACTTGCAATTTGCGTTTTTCTTTTTCATACACATTGCGCGGCATACGAGTTGCATAAGGATAACCTTTTGGCAACGGTGTTTGATCTGGACCATCACTGTACATATATTGTGCATAATGCAAAACTTCTTCTGGCACGGCTGGTAAATTGGCTTTAATTTCTGCCATTTTTTCATCCACTACATTGGGTTTATCCATATCCACTTTCTCTTCAATACTCGGTTTATCATCAGACAGTGATTTGTCCATTTTGGTTGCTTCTATTTCTTGTGCATTTTCTTGAAGCTCATAAACCATACTCATGCCTCCATTCCTATATTTTCTTAAGACAGAAGAATAATTTATCATATTTTTGACCAAAATATGATGATGAATGTTAATTTAGCCAATGTTTATTTCGAATGAAAAAATGAATACACTGTAAATAATTAATTTAGCCAATCATTTAACCCGGCCAAAACATTTTTGATTATCCAAGCCACCGCAGCACGTATTTCATCGAAAGCAGGCACGACTAAATTTTGGGTAATCGCCCAATTCAATAAATAATCCAACCACAACACGCTGTGTATAAAAATGATGGCAACAAAAAATTGCTGGTATTGTATTTTTCGACTTTTGTGCCGAAAAACAACTTGTGCCACAGCAGCACCTGGCCAGCCACCCAACAACTCAACCATGTGCAAGTTTTTTTCTGGTATCCGCCTTTTGCTATTTTGCGCAGCCTGTTTATCGGTACGGTACATCACAAAGCCAATTAAGCTAGCCAATCCATACACCACCACAACCCATGCAAAACCATATTGGACAAATACCTTCCATGCACCCAAGAGCACCAAAAACATGGCCACCAAGGCAAAATAGCTACTGAGGATCAGTGGCTTCTCTTGAGTATCACCTTGTTTTTTACTGGTTGTTTTGGGCTTGACCCATTGAGTACCTTCCCCATTGACAAAGGGATCTTGCATCCTCATGTAACCTGCATTCAATCTACCATTTTCATCTTGTTGAACATTAAAACCCACAGTATCTCCAACTGCAGGACGGCGACTGGCTCGAACAGCCGAAATATGAACAAAAATTCTCTGCCCTGATTCATGCTCAATAAAACCAAAGCCTCGCTCATCATTCCACTCAACCAGTACCCCAATATGTTCACTCATGTGTCAACTCTCAAAATTCATTGGGGATATTGTAATAATATCCATGAATAATAAGCAACCGACACCATGACAAATCCAAGTGAAGAATGGATAATAAGCCATTCTGTTTTCTTTATTTGCCACGACCATGCCACAAACGCCTTACTTTATTTATTTAGACGATGCTCGCCATCACCGATTACGCCATTATCAAAACTGGTGTGGTGAAGATACTATTGGTGCCCAAGATTTATCCACCATTGATACCTTACTGGCAAAAGGTTGGCAGAAAAAATGGCATGCTGTCGTGCTAGCTGATTATGATTTTGGCTTGCCGTTGGTTGATCTGCCTACACACCCTCAACATCCATCAAGTGGCAAACTGCATATCCACTGGTTTGAATCCTTATACATTCTGGATAAACCCGACACCATTGCACAATATTTTGCCTTGCAACACCCTAGCCATCAGACACCAACAGGCTTGGCACATTTACAATTAGACACCAGTGAAACGGATTACTTACAAGATATTGCCAAAGTCAAAGCCGCCATTCAAAAAGGTGAAGTTTACCAAATCAATTACACCACTCGCTTGCATTTTGCTGCTTATGGAGATCCTATAGCGTTATACCAAAAACTGCGTCAGCAGCAACAAGTACCATATGGTGTATTGGCTCATTTACCCGAGAATGACCAAGAAGATTATTGGCATTTGGGTTTTTCGCCAGAGCTATTTTTAGCCATTCAAGATGATGGATTGATTAAAACAGAACCCATGAAAGGCACTGCCCCCATTTTGCACGATGACCAAGATGAAGCACGGGCAATCGCTTTGCAAAATGACCCGAAAAATCGTGCCGAAAATATCATGATTGTTGATTTATTGCGCAATGATTTGGGCAAATTGGCCACTGTTGGGGGGGTATCTGTTCCCCATCCTTTTCAAGTGAATGCTTTTGGCCCTGTTTGGCAAATGACCACAGAAGTCATCGCCCAAATGCAAGAAGGCACTCGCATCGGTGACATATTACAAGCTGCTTACCCTTGTGGCTCAATTACTGGTGCACCCAAACGCTTTGCTATGCACTTGATTAATCAATTGGAAAAAACACCCCGCCATCTTTATACTGGCAGCATTGGTTATCTAGAGCCATGCACCACTGGACTGGGTTTTACAGGGCAATTCAATGTGGTTATTCGCAGTTTGCACTTAGAAGCAACCACCAAGCAACAATTCACAGGGCAAATGGGTGTGGGTTCTGGCATTGTGATTGATAGTGATGCCAAAATGGAATACGAAGAATGCGGCTGGAAAAGCCAATTTTTACGCCGTATTCAACCTGATTTTTCATTGTTTGAAACCATTTTGGTTGAAAAAGGGCAAGCCAAACATTGGCCCCGACACCAAAACCGTTTACTGGATGCAGCGCATGATTTGAATTTCCAATTAGACCCAGACTATTTAGCACAAACTTGGCAAGTCTTTTTATCCACAATCGGTGAACAAAACTACCGTGTTCGCTTGTGCTTAAGACCCAATAATCAAATCGACATTGAGCATTTTCCCATCCATGCTTTGCATGGTACACCATCGTTTATTTTAAGTGATGTATCTTTGCCCCAAAGCGATTTATTGCGTTGCTACAAAACCAGTCATCGTCCTTGGCAGGATTTGGCTTGGCAACAAGCTGAACAACAACACGCATTTGATGCTTTATTATTCAATGAAAACCAAATTTTACTCGAAGGTGGGCGCAGCAATGTCTTTGTGCGCTTTGGCCAACAATGGTGCACGCCAAGTCTAGATTTGGATATTCTCAATGGGGTAATGCGCCAAACAGTATTGGCCAATAGCCAAACCTACTTAGGTGTTGACAAAGTCTTGGAAAAACATATTAATAAAGAAGCATTTTTACAAGCCGATGAAGTTCGCTTATGCAATGCCTTACGAGGCTTATTCACGGCCACATTAAACCGTGCACAATGAAAACAAATGAGAAACCGAGGAACAGCATGACAGAATGGGTTTTACACACGTTAATACCAACGCACAAGCAACATTTTTTGGGCATCATTACCTTGAATAGACCCAATGCGTTAAATGCCCAAAGCACGAGCATGATTACCCAAATCCAAACCATTTTAAGTGAATGGGAAAATGATGAGCGCATTGCCATGGTGATTTTGCGTGGAGCGGGTGAAAAAGCCTTTTGTGCAGGTGGTGATGTTCGTGCTTTGTATGCGTATCTACAAGAAACACCACCAGCCGATGGTGAACTCAATTTTAATCAAGATGTTTTGCGTTTTTTCCAAGCTGAATACAGCTTTACCCGTCGCCTAAGCCGCTATCCCAAGCCCATCATGACATGGGCGACTGGCATTGTCATGGGTGGTGGTTTGGGTGTGACTTACGCGACAAGCCATCGTGTTGTCACTGAAACCAGTCGCTTGGCCATGCCAGAAGTTCACATCGGTTTACATCCTGATGCGGGTGGCAGTTGGTTTTTACATCGCATGCCAGCTGGTATGGGATTATTCATGGGACTGACCGCCTCACACATTAAAGCTGGCGATGCGCTATTAGGCGACTTGGCAGATTATGGCATTCGCAGCAATGAATATAATGATGTTTTAAATACGTTAAAAAACACCCATTGGTCAAATCAAGCACATCTGAATCATGGCATTTTAAGCCATGTTTTATCCCAATTTCACCATGCCAACTTACAAGAAACGAGTGTGGCACTGCCTCATTTACCATGGATACAATCGGCCATGCATGCTGGTGATTTGGCACAAATTGGCAATGCCATCATGTCATGCCAAACTGATGACCCTTGGCTACAAACGGCACAAAATAACTTTATCTCATCTAGCCCCATTAGCCGAGCCATTACCCATGCCATGTCAGTCAAAATGCGTGGACAATCTATTAGCCAATGCTTGGAAACAGAATTGATAGTGTCCATGAACTGTTGTGCACGGCATGATTTCAGTGAAGGGGTTCGAACCTTATTGATTGAAAAAAGCAACAACCCTACTTGGCAATACATGGCTGAACAAATCAGCGAAACACAATTGGCAAGTTATTTTGTTAGACCGTCTGCGTCACACAATTACCATTGCGGTTAACACCATCAAAAAATCCCCGTACAAACGGGGATTTTTATGCACATGAACATCGCTGTTTTATGCTTTTCGTTGGTAATGCACCAAATCAAACGCAATGCCCTTGGTAGAAACCTGTGCCTCACGAGTAATTTCTTGCCACTTCGAGGCATCCAAACTGGGAAAATAAGCATCGCCAGCCACATCCAATTTAACCTCAGTTAAACGAATATCTGTGGCAATATCCATGGCTTGTGCATACACTTGCGCACCACCCATAATAATCACTTCGTCAACATCACCCAAAGAGGATAGTGCAGAGTCCAAGTTATCCACCACCATGGCACCGTTTGCAAGATAATGGTCTTGTCGGCTAATCACCACATTGGTGCGATTGGGCAAAGGCTTCTTGGGCAAGGATTCCCACGTTTTTCTGCCCATAATACAAGGCTTACCAGTGGTATAGGCTTTGAAAAAAGCAAAATCCTCAGGAATGTGCCATGGAATATCGTTATTGGCACCAATACATAAGTTTTGTGCCGCAGCAACCACCAAGGTAATCTTACGCATGACCATCCTTTATACTGCAACTGTGGCTTTGATGTGGTCATCGGCTTCATAGCCAACCAGCTCAAAGTCTTCAAAAACAAAATCAAACAAATTGTTCACAGCAGGGTTAATCTTCAATTGTGGTAATGTTTTGGGGTGACGACTCAATTGTAATTCGGTTTGTTCAAAATGGTTGCTGTACAAATGTGCATCCCCCAATGTGTGCACAAAATCACCCGCCTCTAAACCACAAACTTGTGCCACCATCATGGTCAATAACGCATAACTGGCAATATTAAAGGGTACACCCAAGAAAATATCTGCACTGCGTTGATACAATTGGCACGACAATTTTCCATCTGCTACATAAAACTGAAACAAAGCGTGGCAAGGTGGCAAAGCCATTTCATCAACCAAAGCAGGGTTCCAAGCCGAAACCATTAAACGGCGAGAATTGGGGTTATTTTTAATTTGCTCGACCACATTGGCAATTTGGTCAATGTGTGAACCATCATATGCAGGCCAAGAACGCCATTGGTAACCATACACAGGACCCAAGTCACCATTTTCATCTGCCCACTCATCCCAAATACGCACCCCATTTTCTTTTAAATAAGCAATATTGGTGTCACCCTTCAAAAACCACAGCAACTCATGAATAATAGAGCGCAGATGCAGTTTTTTGGTGGTCAACATGGGAAAGCCTTGGCTTAAATCGAAGCGCATTTGATGACCAAAAACTGAACGGGTACCTGTGCCAGTTCTGTCACCTTTTTCGGCACCTTTATCCATAACAAGGCGCATTAAATCCAAATATTGTTGCATGTGAGTGACTCCCTTTTACACAAATACCAACGCACCACATGGCAGTACTGGGTGCGCAATCAAAATGCGCCCATTTTAACAAAAATACCACCCGAAAGCGACACTGCTTTAGTGGGTTTTATCCACAGTCGGCGTACGGTTAAGTCGATGCAAAACACGGTGCATCCATTGTCTAAAGTTGTCCATCAACACATAAACCACTGGCACCACAAACAAAGTCAAAACCGTTGATGTAATCAAGCCACCAATCACCGCCCAAGCCATGGGGGAACGTGATTCACTGCCCTCACCCATACCAACAGCCAAAGGAATCATCCCGAAAATCATGGCCAAACTGGTCATGACAATTGGACGAAGACGAACCCGACCTGCTTCTAAAATCGCCTCAAATCGATCCATGCTTTCATTTAATCGGGCATGATTAATAAAATCCACCAACAAAATACCGTTTTTGGCTGCCAAGCCCATGAGCATCACAATACCAATAATAGAGAACATATTTAAGGTATTGCCACTTATCCACAAAGCCACAAATACACCAATAAAAATCAAGGGTAACGACATCATAATGGTAATGGGTAAAGTAAAACTTCTAAACTGTGCGGTTAATATCAAATAAATAAAAATCACCCCCATCAACAAAGCTTGCAAAGCATACATGGCCGATTCTGCCATTTCTTTATCGTGCCCTTCATTCACAATATTAATACCATCTGGCAAGACTATTTTGCTCTTCAATGTTTCAATATCGGCATACACATCATTGTAATTGCGATCAACAATATTAGCGGTTATGGTGATTTCCCGTTGTAAATTAATGCGGTTAACCTGCCTAGGCGATACACCAGATTCTATGCGCGCAATATTGCTTAAAGCAATCATTTTGCTTTGCCCATCAGCACCCACACTCGGCACTGTAATGCTTTCCAATAATGTTTGGTTACGCACATTTTTAGGCACTTGCAATCGCACATTGTAGCCATTGCCATCTGCTGCTTCCCAAACCGTGGCATCTTTACCCGCAAACAAAGTTTGCATGGTATCGCCCAAAGCTGGTAAATCCACCCCCAAGCGTGCCGCAGCATCTCTATCCAATACAATATTTAATGCAGGATCTGCATCTGCTTCACTGTTTTGCACATCCTGTACACCAGCAATTTTTTGCAAGCCAACTTCAATTTGCTTAGCAGCAGTATTGAGATCTTGGATATTGCTACCACGCAAACCCACATTCACAGGTTTGCCTGGTGGACCAGCTTGCCCCATCACATCCAATGCCGTGATTTCAATCCCAGCCACCCTACTCAATGCTTCTCGAACCTCATCAGCAATCACATTAATACTGCGTTCTCGACCTTGTTTCTTACCAACATCAATAATAACTTGGCTTTCATTTTTGCCACTGCCAAAACTGGATTTACCAATATTGGTGGTCAAGCTTTTTAATTCAGGTAATTTTTTTAGAATCACTTCAATTTCTTGGGTTTTCGCCACAGTGTCTTCTAAACTTGAACCTGTTGCTGTTTTAAAACTCAATTCCAACTTACCACGGTCTTCTTGTGGCATAAACTCACCACCCACTTGCCCCACCACAACCAAGCCAAAACTGGCTACGGTTAATACAGTTGCCGTTATCAATACCACGGCTTTGTGGCGCAATGTCCACTTTAACCATACTTGGTATCGCTCAGCCACTCGTTCTAACCAAACATCAAAACGATCAACCGCTCGACCAATCATGCTTCGTTTGCCGCTTCGAGCAGGGTCATGCCAAATACTCGACAACATCGGGTCCAAGGTTAAACTCACCACAGTCGAAATCACAATGGCAGCTGCCACTGTCAAACCAAACTGGTGGAAAAATTTACCTATGATTCCGTCCATATAGCCAATAGGCAAAAATACCGCCACGATACACAATGACGTTGCCAACACCGCCAAACCAATTTCTTTTGTGCCTTCCAATGCTGCATCAAAATGGCTCTTACCCAGCACCACATGGCGCATAATATTCTCACGCACCACAATCGCATCATCAATCAACAGGCCAATGGACAACGACAATGCCATTAAGGTCATTAAATTAATGGTAAAACCCATCAACGACAAAGCAAACATACAACCAATTAACGACACAGGTAAAGTTAACCCGGTAATCACAGTGCTACGCCAGGTCCCCAAAAAGATAAAGACAATCAAAACGGTTAAAACAACACCTTCAACCAAGGTATCCCTTACTTCACTGACTGAGGTCCGAATATCATCTGCTTGGTCATAAATGTACTCCACCCCTACGCCTTTGGGTGCTTTGGCCAATTCTTCTGCCATCATGGCTTTGACACCATCGGACACATCCACCACATTGGCGCCACGAGTAGCACGAATATTCACCGCAATGGCAGGTTTGCCATTGAGTAAAGAAACACTTTGCATTTCAGCGATGCCATCGGTCACTGTTGCCACATCTTGAACACGAATCAAGGTATTGTCACGCTTAGCAACCACTACATTGGCAAAAAACATCGGGTCTTTTATTTTCCCTGCCACCCGAACGCTTAATTCACCTTGGTAATTGCTCACCGTTCCCGATGGAAAATCACTGTTACTGCGAGCCAATGCATTTTGTACATCGCCAATATTCAAACCATAACTTTGTAGTTTTTCAGGTTTCAAAGCGATATTGATTTCACGCTCTGCCCCACCCACCACATACACTTCACCCACACCCATGACCGTTTGTAGGCGTTTTTTCAAAGTATTGTTAATCCAGTCAGTGAGTGCTCTAGCAGACGTTTCATTGGAACTCAGTGACATTTCCAACATCGCACTGTCATTGGGGTCAAACTGAGCAACTACAGGCGTGCTGATTTCTCGACGAAAACTACCAGCAGCCATACCCACTTTGTCACGCACATCTTGAACGGCTTTATCTGCATTGGTTGCCAACTCAAATTCAGCCACCACAGTTGAAACACCTTCCATTGAATAAGAGCGAATATTTTTAATGCCATTAATGGTATTAACCGCTTCCTCCAAAGGACGAGACACTTCGCTCTCCACCACTTCTGGTGAAGCCCCTTCGTAGCTTGTGCTCACCACGGCTACTGGAAAACGCACATCAGGAAATGCCTCAACAGGCAATTTGAAAATATTGAAAACCCCCAGTACCACCATGGTCAATACCAAAACAGCCGCAAAATAGGGGTTATAAACACTTAAACGGGTTAGCCACATAACAAAATCGGCTTTCTAATTCACAATATTAAGAAGAAACACTAGGCACATTCACAGTATCTTTTACCGCCACACCCAATAATTTACCTTGCAAAACCCAAACACCAGCACCAATGCCCTCAACCGCCATCAAGCCTTTGCTTTCATTGCGAAGAACGATTTTTACAGGGGTTCGCACCACTTGTTTTTGTGGGTTCACACTCAATACATAGGTATTCTTGCCTTCATCATCACTGCGTAAAGTAGACAATGGCAACACCACCGCTTTTTGAGTGCTACCAATCACGATACTGCCATTCACGAACTGCCCAATATTCAGTTTGCCCTCAGCATTATTGACCTCAATGTACACCGTAAAATCTCGGGTATTGGCATTGGCAACAGGGTTAATGCGACTCACCTGCCCCATGCTAATTTCCCCATTAGATCGCGTGGTCAATTCCACGCTTTGACCCACTTTGACCAATCCAATTTGTGCCTCAGTCAACTGAGCACTCACTTCCAATACCCGCATATCAGCAATGGCAAATAACTTCTGCCCAGCACCAATCAATTCACCTTCTTGAATGGTTTTTTCATATACCACCCCTGTTAAAGGGGAAACAACCCGAGCATCACGGACATATTTTTGCAACTTTGCCAATTCTGCTTGTTGTGCATTCACCGCACCCACAGCAACTTGGTGTTCATTTTGGGCTTGTTCCAATGCCAAACGGGAAATATAGTTTTTTTCAAACAACACTTGTTTTTGTTTCAACTGGGTATTGGCCAAACGCAAATTGGCTTGGGCATTGTTCAATTGAGCTTGTTGGGCATTCAAGTTCTCACGGCTACTTTGACTATCAATAAAAGCCAGCTCTTGCCCTTTATTCACAGCGTTGCCTTCTTTTAAAACCACTCGCAACACTGTTCCGCCAACTTCAGAACTCACCGTCGCGCTATTTTTAGCAGTTAAATCACCACTAAAAGCAATGCTATTTTGTAAATCTTGCTGTTTGGCTTGGGCAACATCTTGCAATGTCAGGCTCTTGACGCCATCTTGTTTGGGCGTTGAAGCTGTTTGTTCATCTGCACTCATGCTATTGCCACAAGCCACCAAACCTTGCAACGCCACAAACATGACACACAATTGAAATATTTTTTTCATCATTTTGTCTAAATCACTGCAGTACACTGAAATACAGCGTGGTTAAAAAGCATTCAACCCGCCACGATTGGTTTATTGTCATATTATGCCATGAGCCAAATCGTTTGGTTTGAATTTCTTTGGTTGGTAATATGGCTATGCTAAAATAGTACATCAACTTGATATTGATGGTTTATTGAATACTGATTGCTTCAGTAACTATTGGAAAGATCTATGGCCCACTTGCCTCAAGTTTTCTCCCCTGATGTTAGCCTGACCACTTTGCAACGTCTTTGTGGTCCTTTAGACACCAACTTACATGACTTATGCTCTGTATTTGCAGTCAAAATTCAACGAAATGACAATCAATTTACCTTAACTGGTGAAGCTGCGCCAGCAGCCAAAAAAGCATTGGAATCTTTATTACCTATCGCCATCAAGCGCGAGATCGACCCCACTGACATTCGTTTAGCTGCCATTGCTGCAAAGGATATTCATTCCATGACTGAAAACCACACATCCAAAATCACATTACCCGAAGAAGGCCAAGCTGGTGCCCAATTACGCACACGCCGTGGTTATATTGGTGGCAGAACACCACGCCAATCCAGCTATATTCGAGCACTGTTGCAACACGATGTGGTCTTTGGTTTGGGCCCTGCGGGTACAGGAAAAACCTACTTAGCAGTTGCCGCAGCGGTTGATGCCATGGAAAGACACTTGGTCGATCGCATCGTGTTGGTACGCCCTGCCGTTGAAGCGGGTGAAAAGCTGGGTTTTTTACCCGGTGACTTTCAACAAAAAGTAGACCCTTATTTACGCCCTTTATTTGATGCTTTGTATGATTTAATGGGTGCTGAACGCATGGCACGATTACAAGAAAAAGGATTAATTGAGATTGCACCCTTGGCTTACATGCGCGGTCGCACACTCAATTCTGCTTTTATTATTTTGGACGAAGCCCAAAATACCACACCAGAACAAATGAAAATGTTCCTAACCCGAATAGGCTTTGGCGCCAAAGCAGTCATTACGGGTGACTTAAGCCAAATTGACTTACCTCGCCATATCACCAGTGGTTTACGCGATGCGGTCAATATTTTGCACGATGTTGATGGTTTATACTTTCACCACTTTACCAGTGAAGACGTGGTGCGCCATCCTTTGGTACAAAAAATCGTCAACGCTTACGAAGCCTGCGAATTACAAGCAGAAAAAGATAAAATGGTGCGTAACCAAATCAAACAACCGACCAAACAACAAGAATGGGTTTAGCATGAAAGAAGCCAAACGGTTTCCGTTTTTCAAGATTCAACAAAAACGCCTGCTACTTCAGCAATCGCGTTTAACACTGTGGTTAGACAACCACAGTCAAGCAGCCAATTTACCCAGTGAAGAAGATTGCCGACTTTGGGTCTGGCAAACCATGGAAAATCAATTTCACCATGCCAACATTACGGTGATGTTCTGTGACGAAGAAGAGGCTCGCCAATACAACGCCCAATACCGTGACAAAAACTATGCCACCAATGTTTTAAGCTTTGCCTTAAACGAAGGTGAAGATTTTACATTTTGGCAAAACGACAAACAACCTAGCCTAGATGGTGATTTAATCTTGTGCCCACAAGTGGTGGAAAAAGAAGCAGCAGAACAAGGTAAATCCACACAAGAGCACTATGCCCACCTGATTGTACATGGCACTTTGCACCTGATGGGTCATGACCACATAGAAGATGATGAAGCACAAATCATGGAATCGCTTGAAATAGCGCTCATGAATCAGTTAGGATATGACAATCCCTATTTAATAAAGGAAGTGTAACACCATGGACGAAAGTTCGTCGAAGCGTACCAATTTTTTTGAACGGATGCTCAATCGCCTGACTGGCGACACCCCCGATACACCAGAAGAAGTGCTAGAAGTTCTGCAAGATGCCGCCAAACGGCAAGTATTGCCAGCAGACACCTTGGCACTTTTGGAAAATGTATTGGATTTTGATGAAGAAGAAGTGCGGGATGTCATGATTACCCGCAGCCAAATGGACGTTATTAAAATCAATGACTCCATTGATCGCATTGTTGCCTACGTGATGGAAACTGCCCACTCACGCTTCCCTGTCATCGGGGAAGACAAGGACGAAGTGCTAGGCATTGTACACGCCAAAGATTTGCTGCGTTATCTTGCCCAACCTGAGCAATTCCAACTCAAATCATTGTTGCGCCCAGCGGTGTTTATCCCTGAAAGCAAATCATTGAAAAAGTTGCTGCGAGATTTTCGTGCCAACAAAACCCATATGGCCATTGTCATTGATGAATATGGTGGCGTATCGGGCTTGGTGACATTTGAAGATGTGCTAGAACAAATTATTGGTGACATTGAGGATGAATTTGACCTAGATGATACCAATGAGCAAATTTTCGCCATTAACCCAGAACGCTTCCGTGTTGAGGCCACCACTGAAATTGGTGATTTCAACGAGTATTTTGGTACCAGCTTGGATGACGAAGAAGCCGATACCATTGGCGGTTTGGTGGTACAAGCCTTTGGTCACTTACCAGAACGTGGTGAGAAAATTGCTTTGGGCAACTTCCAATTTACAGTGGCACGTGCAGACAATCGCCGTGTTCACACATTAATGGTCACGCCCACTAAAGCATAAAATCATGCTTCGCACTCAGGCTGTCTTTTTAGACAGCCTTTTATTTGCGCTATACTAGCGTCTTTCTTGTTCCTCATCTGGGGGCTTTCCCAATGTCTACACCTGCATGGCAATCCCACGCCATTTGGCAAAAAGCTTGGCTGACTTGGCCATTAATCATTATCAGTGGTGTCTTAACACCATTGGCTTTTGCACCTTATCGCCAATACTGGCTGATGCCTATCTTACTATTGGTGCTGTTTGTTTTTAGCCAACTGCGCCCACAAAGAAGCGTACGCATGGCCTATGTTTGGGGATTATCGGCCTACACAGCTCAGTGCTATTGGATTAATATCGCCTTGCATGATGTATCTGGTCTACCTCAGTTGTATGCCATTCCACTGACGTTCTTATTGCCGATTTACTTGGCACTTTATCCCGCCTTAACCTTTTGGGCTTTGGAAAAATTCAAAGTCAATCTGGCATGGCGCATGATAGTAGCGTTACCGCTTTTATGGACATTAACCGAATTTATTCGGGAACGTGCATTAACAGGTTTTGGTTGGGGAGCTTTGGGCTACTCACAAATTGCCGACTCGCCCCTATCGGGCTTCACCCCTGTTGGTGGCATTATGCTTGTCACCTTATCAGTGGCTTTATTAAGCAGTTGGATGGCGTATGCCCTATTAAGTACATCCTTTCGCAATGGTTTAGTCAGTATTTTAGGGGCCATCGTTATTGTGGCTGTTGGCAACCACTTAAAAAGCCTAACCTTTACTGAACCCGATGGCACCAAAGCCACAGTAGCATTGGCTCAAGGCAATATCGAACAAGTCTTAAAATGGGATGGTGATCACATTACCCCCACCATTAATCGCTATTATGAACAAGTGGACCGCACCCAAGCCGATATCATGATTTTGCCTGAAACAGCCATTCCTGATCTAAAACACCAATTGCAATTGGGCACATTAAACCAATTTGCCAACAGTGCCGTTCGCAATAAAATGGCACTGGCCATTGGCATCCCACAATTAACTGCAGACGGTCGTGGTTATCTCAATTCTGTTATCAGTTTAGATCATGCCGATTTAAGCCAAACTGAAGCATTGGAATCTGTATCTTTACCATCTTATTCCAAAAACCATCTGGTGCCATTTGGTGAATACATCCCCTTGCCCAGTATCACAGGGTGGTTATATGAATTAATGAATATTCCTCTAGCTGGCATGAGTGCGGGTGGTTACAACCAAAAACCACTGCATTTAGCCAATCAAACCGTGGCATTTAATATTTGCTATGAAGACAGTTTTGGAGATGAATTGATTCAACCTGCCAGTCAATCTTCCCTATTAGCCAATGTCAGCAACATGGCATGGTATGGTAATTCAGCCGCCATGGATTTGCATTTACAACAATCACAAGCTCGTGCCTTGGAATTGGGTCGCTACATGGTACGCTCAACCAATACAGGGCAAACCGCCATTATTGCCCCAAATGGGCAAATTGATGCCTTGGCACCACGCGATACCGCAACCGTTTTGATGGGCAGCATTGCTGGCTACAAAGGGCAAACCCCTTATATGAAAATGGGTTCAAGCTGGCCCATGGCATATGCTTTTTCAGTGATTTTACTGTTGTTATGGGCATTTGATTTTTGGGCAAAACGCCGTTCACATAGTAGAATTTAAAATATTCATCAGCAATCGGTTGCTTTCTTCTTCGAAAATGACCGATTGTCTGCTAAATATATTTCTTGTATTTATCGAAAACATGCGCTAAGGTTTTCACCATCTACTTTGCATATCTTGCATAAAAAATACAAACGAAGGATGTCTTATGGCTGATACGCCATCATTAACACGCTTTGTGACACCAAAACCCAATAAAACCCTTATTTATGCCTTAATCTACATTAACCGTTGGTTGAACTTAAAAGGCATTCCCATCTTGCGTGATGTACCATTTTTGAAGCGATTGCCCGGCATTCGTGGATTATGTGATATCCGCCAAATTGACTGGCCACAAGCCGATAAAATGCGTTTACAAGCCGCATGCAACTGGCTCACCAGCACCTACATCACCCCCAATCATCCTGAATTTTTTACCGATTGGATGCTGGACAAAGAAATTTGCAGCCATGTAGCACCCATGACCGCCAATTGGGCCACCCATGATGTGGTCAATGGCATGGGGAAATGGGGGCAGAAGTTTTGGCTTGCCAATCACTTGATTGCCCAAATCCCAGGCCAAACCGACACCGCCATTGATTACTCTATTCAAACTGCCATGCAAGGAACCCCTGTTCTCCTGCACACAGAAGGCAATGT
>JASLDB010000072.1 GCA_030151665.1 Neisseriaceae bacterium | reverse complement strand
ATTCGCTTATTGGACTGATACAAGTTAACAACTTGTTCATTTTTTTCGGGTGGTATGTTTGGTTGTGTCATGAGTAATTCCCTTATTATTCACTTATTTCATGCGACTTAATTTGTGTTGATACGATCCAAATATCAACTTCTAAGCGATTGCATTTATTTGAATATTATAGCAACAAAAGGGGAGGGAGATACTGTAACCTAAGCCTGGTGCGACAAAATGTCGCAGTTGTGGATAATATCTTACAGGCATAAAAAAAGACCCAGAAAACTGGGTCTTTTGCTGATTACTAATGCTTACTTAGCAGCAGGTTTTGCATTTTGTTTGCTGTTGTTAGACAACCCCCAAACATATGCTGTCATAATGTGTAGCTTGTCTTTGTCCATGAAGGTATTCCAAGCTGGCATGGTATTTTTACGACCATTGGTGATGGTTTCAATGATGGCTTTTTCAGAACCACCCCATAACCAAGTATCATCAGTTAGGTTTGGACCGCTACCTAACATGCCTTTGCCGTTTTCACCATGACAAGTGAAGCAGTTTGCTGGTGGGCCTAAGAATAAGTCTTTACCACGAGCAGCACGCTCAGCATCGTGTTTTTTGCCAGACAATGACATAACATAGTTTGCCACGTCTTTTACACGTTCTTCACCCAAGGTAGGACCCCAAGCAGCCATTTCAGCGTAACGACCATCGGTGATCGTTTCTTTGATTTGGTCTGGGTGACCACCCCATAGCCAATCGTTGTCAGTTAAGTTCGGGAAGCCTTTGCTACCTTTGGCATCTGAACCATGACATTGGATACAGTAAGTATTAAACAAGTTTTGACCAATGCGTTGGGCAGTTGCATCTTGAGCAACTTTTTCAATTGGCATTTTGGCAAATTTAGCATAGATAGGTGCATATTTATCTGTTGCTACTTTAACCTCTTGCTCGTATTGGCCTTTACTTGTCCAGCCAAACTTGCCTTTATAGTCACCGAATCCGGGATAAAGAACAAAGTACGCTGCACCAAAAATCATGGTTAAGATAAATAAGTAGAACCACCAACGAGGAAGTGGGTTGTTATACTCTTCAATACCGTCCCATGAATGGCCCATGGTATCGCTTTCACCAGATTTGTTTGCTTTGGCTTTGTTTTGCGAAAACAATAACCAAATCAAACCAATGAAACTGAGAACGATAATGGCCGCAATGTAAATGTTCCAAAAATTACTGGTAAAATCAGTAGTTGTATTCATTATTTTGCTCCGTGATCATGCTGGATCGCATTGGGCGCGTCGCTATTACTGTATGTTAAATCATCATCATCAACGACGGAATCGGCAATGCTGTCGTATTCCTTCTTGCCGCCTTTGCGAAGCACGATTAAAACAATTATTAAAAAACTACCAAAACAAAGTACTGTGTATAAGGAACGAGCCCAAGTAAGATCCATTATGATTTACCTAACATTTTTGAGTGCCAAACCTAAGCCTTGCAAATATGCAATGACCGCTTCTAATTCAGATTTGCCGTCGACCTCAGCTTTTGCTTTGGCGATTTCATCATCTGTATAAGGTGTGCCAACACGGCGTAGGGCAATCATACTTTTTGTAATATCATCGCCATCCACTTTGTTGCGCGCCAAATGAGGGAATGCAGGCATATTTGATTCAGGAACCACGTCACGTGGGTTGATCAAATGCAAGCGGTGCCACTCATCAGAATAACGCTCACCAACACGGGCTAAGTCTGGACCAGTACGTTTAGAACCCCATTGGAATGGACGGTCATAAACAGACTCGCCACCAACAGAATAGTGACCATAACGCTCGGTTTCAGCACGGAAAGGACGAATCATTTGCGAGTGACAGTTGTAGCAACCTTCGCGCAAATAAATATCACGTCCAGCAACTTGCAGCGCATTGTAAGGCTTAACACCAGGCGCTGGTTCAGTTACAGATTTTGAGGCAAATAGGGGGACAACTTCAATCAACAAACCCACGCTAATCACCAATAATGTGAAGACGATTAAGAAGCCAACCTTTTCTTCAGCTAATTTTTGCAAACTCATAATTAACCTTGCTTTCTTAATTAGTGGTGAGTAACTGATGCTTTGGGGATTTCAGCATCAACGGGTTTACCAGCTTGAATGGTTTTGATCATGTTGTAGAACATAATCAACATACCCACTAGGTATAACAAACCACCAGTGAAACGAATGGCGTAGTATGGATAGCTTGCTTTTACTGATTCAATGAATGAGTAAGTCAAAGTGCCATCATCATTCAATGCACGCCACATCAAACCTTGCATCACACCAGAAATCCACATAGATGAGATGTACAATACGATACCGATTGTAGCAATCCAGAAGTGAGCTTCAATCAATTTAGTGCTGTGCATGCTAGGACGGCCAAATAGGCGTGGTAGCAAGTAGTAAATTGAACCGATAGTAATGAAGCCAACCCAACCTAAAGCACCAGAGTGAACGTGACCAATGGTCCAGTCAGTGTAGTGTGATAAGGCATTAACGGTTTTGATTGACATCATTGGGCCTTCAAAGGTAGACATACCGTAGAATGACAATGATACAACCAAGAATTTCAAGATAGGATCGGTACGAAGTTTGTGCCATGCGCCAGATAAGGTCATGATGCCGTTAATCATACCACCCCAGCTTGGAGCGAATAGAATCAAAGAGAACACCATACCAACTGATTGCGTCCAGTCAGGCAAAGCGGTGTAATGTAAGTGGTGAGGGCCAGCCCACATGTAAGTGAAAATCAATGCCCAAAAGTGAACCACAGACAAGCGATAAGAATAAACAGGACGGCCAGCTTGTTTCGGAACGAAGTAATACATCATACCCAAGAAAGCTGCTGTTAAGAAGAAACCAACTGCATTATGGCCATACCACCATTGCACCATGGCATCAACTGCACCAGAGTAAATTGGGTATGAGCGAGTCAAGGTAGCAGGGATGCTCAAGCTGTTGACAATGTGTAACAAAGCAACGGCTAAGATATAAGCACCATAGAACCAGTTGGCAACATAAATGTGTTTGTTTTTGCGAATGGCAATGGTACCAAAGAACACATAAGCATAAACAACCCAAATGACCGTAATCAAAATTTTAATTGGCCAAATAAATTCAGCGTATTCTTTACCAAAGGTGTAACCCAATGGGTAGGTGATTGCAACCAAAAGAATCACAGCTTGCCAACCCCAGAAGGTGAAGGCTGCCAATTTGTCGCTGATTAAGCGCACATTACAAGTACGTTGTACAACGTAGTAAGACGTTGCAAATAGACCGCAACCACCAAATGCAAAAATCACCGCATTGGTGTGTAGAGGACGTAAACGACCGAAGGTAAACCAAGGGCCAATTTCCGAAAGGTTTAGGATAGGCAAGAATAGTTGGGCCGCAATCAATACACCAACCAACATGCCGACAATACCCCAAACTACGGTCATTACGGCAAACTGCCGTACAACCTTGTAGTTATAAGTCTGCGTTTCCATGAGGGTTCTCCATGTTCAATGGGAGTTAATTAAAACATTACCAATCAATCCAGCTAGAAGCCGCCTTCTAGTTTCTTGATATTTTCTTAGTTTGTTATTCAAAAAATTTCCCCAATCGCGAAAAAACATTTGGGGAGTAAATTTTGACTAATTTACATTTTAAAGCAATTCCAAACATTAGACTAGTTTTTCACTCTGAATTCACCGTGTAAAAAGCCTAATCAACCGTTTTGCTTTGTTTATTTCCAGCGGTGAGCATAGGGTATAGAATGGTATCTTTGTTTGCCTTGACTATCATCAATCAGATGCTAGGATGGGTTGTATTGATATGGAATAATTTAAGGTTTTTGCCATGGTGAAATATATTGTTAAACCCCATCAATTGCATGCACATTTGTGGGAAATTGAAATTCATTGGCATCAAGAAAAATGCGAAAACTTGGCATTTTCTTTGCCCAATTGGGTGCCGGGAAGCTATATGATTCGAGATTTTTCTCGCCATATCATTAATATTGAAGCAAATAATCAACAAGGTGCATTGAAATTAAACCAGTTGCAAAAAAATGAATGGTTAGTGATTGATTCATCAGGTGATTGTACTTTGCGTTATTGGGTATATGGTTTTGACTTATCTGTTCGAGGTTCATATTTGGACCAGTACCGAGGGTATTTTGATGGTGCTAGTTTATTTATGTCATGTGATGCGTTTACTGCGCAAGCGTGTCAATTGACGGTACAACTATCCGATGAATTAATTGAACAAGAATGGCAAGTGGCCAGTAGTATGTTAATGACACGGCATAATATTGCTGCAGGGCAATATGAATACGAAGCTGAGTCGTATGCTGCATTAATTGATCATCCATTTGAGATGGGAAAATTACAACACTTTTCATTCGATGTTAATGGCATTGTTCATCGCTTGGTGGTGTCTGGGGAAACAGGCGATTGGGATGCTGCTAAATTATTGGCGGATGTTGAAAAAATTTGTGCAGCTCAGCATCACTTTTTTGATGGTGTTGTGCCTTTTGAAGAATATGTTTTTTTATTGTATGTTGGACAAGACATTTATGGTGGTCTAGAACACCGTTCATCAACAGCATTAATGGCAGATAGACGTAGCCTACCTACCATGAAAACAATGGCGAATGATGAAGATTATGTTGGCTTGTTGGGTTTGTTTAGCCATGAGTATTTTCACGCTTGGAATGTTAAATCGTTAAAACCTGCTGTTTTTCAGCCTTACAACTTACAACAAGAAGTGTATACAACGCTGTTGTGGTTTTTTGAGGGTGTGACCTCGTATTATGATGATGGTTTTTTGCTTAAAGCGGGTGTAATCAATCAAGAAACGTATTTAAAAACATTGGTTAAATCCATTACCCGTGTGCATCAAGGCAGTGGTCGCTTTAAGCAAAGTATTGCAGAATCTAGCTTTAATGCTTGGAGTAAATTTTATAAGCAAGATGAAAACAGTAGCAATGCGATAGTGAGTTACTACCAAAAAGGCTCATTGGCAGCTTTGTGTTTGGATGCGACCATTCGCCAAAGGACAGACAATCAAAAATCTTTGGATACCGTGGTACAAACTTTGATGGCAGAGTATTGGAAAACAGGACAAGGTTTATTAGAAGATGTTTGGCTCGCCAAAGCAGAAGCCATTTGTGATTGTGATTTAGCAGATGTTTACCAAGCGGTAGTGCATGGTATAGACGAATTGCCATTGGTCGATGCATTGGCTCATTTTGGTGTGGCATTGCAATTTTTACCCAGCCAGCGCAGTCAAATGGGGGATTTGGTGCAAACTTGGCCAGTATCGAAAAGTGATGTGGTTGATTTTGGT
>JASLDB010000043.1 GCA_030151665.1 Neisseriaceae bacterium | reverse complement strand
AGCAGTAGCCAACAATAAATTTTTGGGGTCATTTTTCCTCATTTTCTGTTTTTTAACTGTGTTAGGGTGGCCATTTGATATGGCAATAGGCTTGATACACCTTGACATGCTTGCGCTCATAAACATATCAGGCATGGTTTAAATACGCAATGGCTTTAAATGGGTTTGTGTTGTCACAAAACAAGATGGCAAAATTGTTTTACAATAGCAAAAAAGGAGAGCACATGTATTTATTGGCCTTGGATCAGGGAACAACATCGAGTCGTGCCATTGTTTTTAACCAACAATTGCAAGTTATTGCCAGTGCGCAAAAAGAATTTCGCTTATTAACCCCACAAAATGGCTGGGTTGAACAAGATGCCTTAGAAATATGGGCAAGCCAAATGGCAACTGCACAAGAAGCGATTAGCAGAGCTGGCATTCTGGCAACGGATATTGCTGGTATCGGCATTGGGAATCAACGGGAAACCACGGTTTTTTGGCACAAAAAAACAGGCAAACCACTGGGTAATGCCTTGGTTTGGCAAGACAGACGCACCCATGATTGGTGTTTGGCACAAAATCACATGAGTGCTCATGTGCAAAAAATAACAGGTTTGCGTTTAGATCCCTATTTTAGTGCCAGTAAAATGGTGTGGATGCTTGAGCATTATCCCGAGGCACGTCAATTGGCCCAAGAAGGTCTATTGGCAGCAGGAACAATCGATTCATGGCTAATCTGGCAATTAAGCCGTGGCAAAACCCATGTAACCGATGTGAGCAATGCTTCACGCACCATGTTAATGGATTTAGACAGCAAAATATGGTCATGTGAATTGTGTGAACAGTGGGGCATCCCCATGTCTATTTTGCCAGATATTGTGCCATCTGGCGGAGAAATTGCCACGACAGCAAAAGGCTTGTTTGCCCGAGAAATTCCCATTGTGGCCGCTTTGGGTGATCAGCAAGCCGCTTTGTTTGGTCACGGTTGTCAGGTGGCAGGCATGGCAAAAAATACCTATGGTACAGGTTGCTTTATGCTCATGAATACGGGTGATCAACCCAGTATTAGCCAACACCAACTGCTTAGCACAGCTGCTTGGCAAGCCAATCATCAAGCCACGCAATACGCATTAGAAGGCAGTGTATTTATGGCAGGTGCTATTGTGCAATGGTTGCGGGACAATTTGGGTTTTATCCAAAAAAGTGAAGAGGTTGAGCAACTGGCACAAACAGTTAGCAACAGTGGTGGTGTGACTTTGATTCCTGCTTTTACTGGTTTGGGTGCTCCTTATTGGCGTGCCGATGTGACAGCGAGTATCAGTGGCTTAACCCGAGGCTCTAACAAAGGACACATTGCGCGAGCTGCTTTAGAAGCCATTGCGTTTCAGGTTGCCGATGTTTTGGGGGCGATGCAAAAAGATGCACCTGTGCCATTAACCGAATTGCGCGTGGATGGTGGCGCAAGCAATAACAATATGTTAATGCAGTTTCAAGCGGACATTTTGGGCGTACCCGTTTTGCGACCAACCATGACAGAAGTGACTGCTTTGGGTGTGGCTAAAATGGCGGCTTTGGCTTTGGGCTGGATGGATGAAAGCGATATTGCCAATTTGTGGCAATTGGATAGGGCATTTGAACCGAGTATTGGTGAGGATGAACGCTCAGTATTATTAAACCACTGGCAAAAAGCGATTGGTAAGGTTTTGCAGTGATGGTATAGGCCACAATAAATATGATAGTGTTTTAGGCTAGCAGAGATATTAAATTTACTTGGAATAATAGTGCAATGCTGTTTTGTATATTGGTGTAAGGGCATAAACCTTATATCAAAATATACCTATCTGCAATCACTAAATCTATCTGTTCTTCTACTGACAAATCAGAAAGGATTATACCCATATGCTTATTCTGGCTGAGCTTATATAAGTCATCATCTATTATTTTGACTTTTGATGTACTCACCAGTGTTGATATTAACAGATTAATTTTTTGGATTTTTTTATTCAGTGGATAGCATAAATTGTATTTATCAAACCCTAATGTTTCACCTTTTGGTCCAAATTCAATTTGGGCATTAATTACACCATCCGTAACATGGCAATCATTGCCATGAAAATAGTATTTGACCATTGATGCACTCGAAGCGTGTTGTGGTATGTTTCCTCTTATGTATTCATAATAAATTTCTTCTCTGGCCGTATTTAAAAAATTTTCTAAAATACAGATGGCTTTTATTTTTTCGCATTTTTGTTTTTGTAGATATTCTATTAAATGTTCAATAATTATTTTCCATAAATGGTTTTTCATGCCATTAAAGAGGGCATGGAATTGATTTAATTTTCATCTTCATGCGGAGACCATATTTGTGCTTGGGCATTTCTTTCTTTTGTCCATTTGCTTTGTTGTGCTAAGTAACCATGGATGGTATTCAGTTCCTCTCTGGTTGGGCTGGTTACTTGCATCTGCATTGTTTCAATGTCATTTTGGGCATTTTTAAATTGGCCCAATCTTCTCTTTAATTCTATTCCCAACATGGTATACCGCTGATGGTAAGGTTCTTGTTTGAGTTGGGTGTTAATCAAAGACAATAATTCTTGGGCATAGCGTTGGTATTGCTTTGGTGTATCTTGTGCTTCCCATGTTGCTTGCAAGAGTACTGAAATTAAATCTTCATTGGATGAATTCATTTTTTTCATTAATACATATAGCAAATAATAATTGCTTTCCTTTTTTTGCAGTTTTTGGTAATCAGGCGATAAAACGTAAGATTGAATGGCTTGAAAGTTCTCTATGGGAATTTCTGGTGAAAAAACCAACCCATTGCTTGGGCATTTCGGTAGTGCAAAAGGCGCTTGAATAGCGCCTACAGGACGAAAATCTAGAGTTTGACCAAACGATGTGCCAGACATGGTTGCCATATAAGTGAATTTCTCATTGCCAATAGGGCAAGTCATTTCTTGTTCACGAATGGTACTAGCAAGAGTAGATAGGCTGCTTAAGCCTAATATTGTACTTAATAATAGGATGGGTAAAAAACGCATTTCTCTTCCTTTTTATGCTTATGGTATTATTAAAGCACAAATTAAGCCACGATACAGATTTAATTTTTCATGGATACATGTGCTTTGATTGAATTTGAAAGTTGATTGCTTAGAAGTGATTGATTTACCCAAGTCATGGAATTTGGCAGGTTTGACGTAAAATAAAGAGTTGATGATAATGACCAAAACAAGCACTTATCGATAGAGGTAAGTGCTTGTGTTTATTTTTAAGACAATTATTGGCCCAATAAGGCTTCACGGCTAATGGCCAAGACCACGCCATCACCACAGCTGGTGTGTAGCCAATGAAATGGCAATTCGGGAAATGCTTCATCCATGGCATCTTGTAAGTGACCCACATCCATGAGTAAAATGCCTTCTGGTTTTAAGTATTTGGCAGCCATTTGCACAATGTGGTGTAAATGGGCAATAGCATTGTCACCTGCATTTAATGCCATCATGGGTTCAAAAGAATACTCTTCTGGCAACATATTGATGGTTTCATCATCCAAATAAGGTGGTGTGGCCACAATTAAATCGTAGGTTTTGTCGATGCCTTCAAACCAGTCAGTATGAACCAAATGAATGCGCTCTTCTAAATCATAATCTTCAATATTGCTTGCGGCGACTTCCAGTGCATCAATGCTCAAATCCACCGCATCAATTTCGGCTTCGCTAAAACAATCTGCTATTTGAATCGCTAAACTGCCACAACCTGTGCCCAAATCCAAGGCATCATGTACCAACTCAGGATAGGGAATGACTTCTTGAATGGATTCTTTTAAAACTTCTGCAATAAAAGAACGCGGAATTTGTACACGCTCATCGACATAAAATTCATAATCACCTTGTAAGGCTTGATTGGTTAAATAAGACACAGGAATGCGCTCTTCAACACGCAAGTCAATCATGGCGCACAATTGTTGCAACTCAGTTGGCAATAAACGGGCTTCTAAAAACGGATTGATATCAGTAATGTCTAGGCCTAGGGTTTTTAAAACCAAATATGCAGCTTCATCTTGGGCATTGTCACTGCCATGACCAAAACAAATATCGGCTTCTTGAAAACGGGTTAGCGCGTAACGCCAAACATCACGGACGGTTTTTAAATATTGGGTTGCAGCAGGGGTATACATGCCATTCTTTCTGAGAAATACCATTAAGTAATGGCTAATATTATAGCCGACAACAAGGGCGCATCATATGCTTTGATGGGTTACAATAGTACTTACAGCCAATAATAAGACAGATTAATATGGATGCCCAGTTACTCAAAGAATTGTCAATTACTGAAACCAGTGCTAAAAAAATGGACAAGCTTGGTTTGTCCACTTTGTGGGATGTGGTATTGCATTTGCCACTGCGTTATGAAGACGAAACCCACATTACCCCCATTATTGATGCCCCCTTGGGTGAAAGTGTTTTGGTGGAAGGCGTTGTGATTGCCCAAGAGGTGCAATTTCGCCCCCGTAAGCAAATGGTGGTCAAGATTGAAGACGATGCTGGCAATGTATTGGTGTTGCGTTTTATCCATTTTTACCCCAGCCAACAAAAACAACTGGCAGAAGGTACACGCATTCGGGCCTTGGGAGAAATCAAGCATGGTTATTTTGGTGATGAAATGATTCATCCCAAGATTAAAAATGCAAATGACAGTGGTTTGGCTGAACACTTAACCCCGATTTATCCAACCGTTAACGGCTTAAATCAGCCAACATTAAGGCGCATCGTACAAAAGGCATTGTCTATTGTGGTATTGCATGAGATTTTACCCCGTCAATTGATTGAAGCATTGCACTTACCCAGTTTGGCAGACAGTTTACAAATCTTGCACAATCCCACGCCGGATGTGTCTTTGCAAACCTTACAAAATCCATCTTTTTTTGCTTGGCAGCGCTTAAAATTTGATGAATTGTTGGCACAACAATTGTCGATGCGCTTGGCGCGCAATCAGCGTGAATCGGGGCAGGCAACGCCATTAATCGGCACTGGTGATATGCGCCAAGATTTGCTATCGCGCTTGGGATTTTCCTTGACAGGCGCACAGCAAAAAGTCTTACAAGAAATCGATGTTGATTTGGCCAAAAAGCACCCAATGCACAGGTTGTTGCAAGGTGATGTGGGTAGCGGTAAAACCATTGTTTCTGCTATGGCAGCTTTGACCGCGATTGAGGCGGGTGTGCAAGTGGCTTTGATGGCGCCAACCGAAATTTTAGCAGAACAACATTATTTAAAATTTCAAGAATGGTTTACCCCACTGGGTATTGAAATGGTTTGGTTATCAGGTAGTTTGGGCAAAAAAGCCAAACGAGAGGCAAAAGAGAAACTCATTAACCACGAAGCCATTATTGCCATTGGTACACATGCTTTGTTTCAAGAGGATGTCTTATTTGAACAATTGGGCTTGGTGATTGTTGATGAACAACACCGCTTTGGTGTGGGGCAACGCCTGGCATTGAAAACCAAGGGCATGGATGTGCACCAATTGATGATGTCAGCAACACCGATTCCAAGAACATTGGCAATGAGCTTTTTTGCCGATTTAGATGTGTCTGTGATTGATGAATTGCCACCAAATCGCACGCCTATTCAAACCAAATTGGTCAATAGTGGACGACGTGAGCAAGTCGAAGGCTATGTGCGCAATACCTGTCAAAAAGGTCAACAAGCTTATTGGGTTTGTCCTTTGATTGAAGAAAGTGAAACGCTGCAATTGCAAACTGCTGTTGAAACGCAAGAATTATTACAACATTCCTTGCCAGAGTTTACCATTGGTTTGGTGCATGGGCGCATGAAGGCTGCGGAAAAAGCTGCTGTAATGGTGGCTTTTAAAGCAGGTGACATTGATATTTTGGTGGCAACAACGGTTATTGAAGTGGGTGTCGATGTGCCCAATGCGAGTTTAATGGTGATAGAGCACGCCGAACGCATGGGTTTATCGCAACTGCATCAATTGCGTGGTCGAGTGGGACGAGGCAGTGCGGCAAGTGTTTGTGTGTTGATGTTCAGTGAACCATTGAGCCAATTGGCAAAAGCCCGTTTAAAAGTGATTTATGAAAATACCGATGGTTTTGAAATTGCCCGTGAAGATTTAAATATCCGCGGTCCAGGTGAATTTTTGGGCGCAAGGCAAAGTGGCGCACCCATGCTGCGTTTTGCCAATCTGGAAGAGGATTTGGCATTGTTGGAATCTGCACGAGATTGGGCTTCAATTTTGTTAGCACAATACCCAGAGGCAGTTACCGCCCATTTGGCACGGTGGTTAGAGAGTCGCGCCCAATATTTGGGTGTGTAGTTTATTGGGGTGAGTGAAAATGACCTTTATGCTAATTTCTAGCATAATCATATATTTAGTTCTTTAAGCGCTTGGGGTGGTAAATGCGAAACACTGCGATTGATTTTTTAATTGAAAATTTTAAAGTAGCTTTACAGGCCGCCTTGCCACAGGGGAAAATGCATGCCTATTTGCCTAAAGAAAAGCCCAAAGGTCAGGTGATTGTGGTGGGTGCGGGCAAGGCAGCAGCCAGTATGGCACAAGCACTGGAAGCAGAATGGCCTTACCCTGATGTTACCCTAACTGGTTTGGTAATTACCCGCTATGGGCATGGTGTTGCAACCGAAAATATTGAAGTGGTTGAAGCCTCGCATCCAGTGCCGGATGAAAAAGGGCAAGAAGCGGCACAGCGTATACTCAGCCTAGTGAGTCATTTGACTGCAGATGATTTAGTCATTGCTTTAGTTTCGGGCGGTGCTTCGAGTTTATTGAGTTTACCAGCTGCAGGCATTGACTTGGCAGACAAAAAAGAATTGAACAAAGCCTTGCTTTATAGTGGGGCAAGCATTGATAAGATGAATGCCGTGCGCAAACATTTATCAGCCATCAAAGGTGGGCGATTGGCACAAGCGGCTTATCCTGCTCAAGTGCTGACATTGGCTATTTCTGATGTGGTGGGAGATGATTTGAGTGTGATTGGCTCTGGGCCAACGGTGGCAGACCCCACTACGCTTCGAGATGTTCAGTCGATTTTGTCAGCGTATGCATTGAATATCCCTGATAGGGTGAAGCAATGGTTAGGACAAGATAGCAAGTACATTGAAACGCCAAAAAGTTTGGACAATAGCCAAGCTGTGGTCATGATTAACCCCAATCAAGCTTTGTTAAGAGCGCAAGAACATGGGCAAAAACAAGGACTCAATGTGGTGTATATGGGTGATCAAATTGCAGGTGAAGCCCAAGAGGTGGCCAAAGTTTTTGCAGGCATGGCAAAATATTATCAGCAAAACATGAAACAAGGCGACGCCCCCATTTTATTGTTGTCAGGAGGTGAAACCACGGTGAGCATACCCAGTGACAGCCAAGGTCGTGGTGGGCGCAATAGTGAGTTTTTACTGTCATTGTTGATTGCTTTATCGGGTGTGTCTGGTATTTATGCTTTGGCAGCAGACACAGATGGGATTGATGGCAGTGAAGACAACGCTGGCGCGTG
>JASLDB010000028.1 GCA_030151665.1 Neisseriaceae bacterium | reverse complement strand
ATTGAAGTGGGTGGCCCTCTAATTGCGCGAGGGAATGAACTTGTTCTTGTTTAGTAGTGGCTATATCGAGGGTATAAGTTCCGCAAGGCGCTTTACCCTCATGATGAATCTGCATCATCAACGCATATGCCGCATTACTTGAAATAAAAAAAACTTCCTGTAAAACCTTAACGACAAAGTCCATGTGGGTATAATTATCATTCAGTATACAGACATTGTAACGTTTCGGCGGTTTCAAATCTTCAAAACCTTCCACGACTAAAATCCCCTGATCTTGCTCGGGCGTTGTATGCGCCATGTGTTCACACCTTAAATGAAAAATTACATTGTAATATTGTGTTATTTTAGAGTCATTTCAACAAAAAAGACAAATTTTGTCAAAGAGTGCTTGACGACACCAATCAACACAGGTAAAAAGTATAGCGCTAGGGGCGGATATATTTTTGCATTTTTCTAAATGCTTCAATTTTAAGTCCGCGGTTCTAGTTATACGTTTTTTATTATTGAATTATAGGATGTTTCATGGCAACTGGTATTGTTAAGTGGTTTAACGACGCAAAAGGTTTTGGTTTCATTACACCTGACGAAGGTGGCGAAGATTTGTTTGCGCATTTCTCTGCAATTAACATGAATGGTTTCAAAACCTTAAAAGAAGGCCAACGCGTTTCTTTTGAAGTAACTGAAGGCCCTAAAGGCAAACAAGCGTCAAATATTCAAGCCGCTTAAATTTTTAGTTAACTAAAAAGAATTCCAGCTGTAATGGTGTATGCCATTACAGCTTTTATTTTGCCCTATTGCATTTATAACAGCACAAGGTTTTTGCCAAAATACCACAAATTGATTACCATCATCTTTTCTTCCCTTGTTTTGGCTCACCACCATGCGCCCTTTTTCATCAAAATCCAATAAAAACACAACAGAACTGACTGTATCCACATGGCTAAGCCCCATCGGTGCTATTCATTGCCTCAGTGAAAATCAGCATTGTGTGCGATTATTACTTCCTTTTGAAGACATGGGTTCTTATCAAGATTACTCAAGGGCTGATTTTCCACTGGATTTACAACACAAAATGCAAGCCTACTTCGCTGGTCTTTTGCCCCATGGATTTGGCTTAAACATCAGCCAAAATGGTACTGCTTTTCAAAAGCAAGTGTGGCAAGCCATAGCCAACATTCCCTATGGTCAAACCCGTAGCTATGGTGATTTGGCTCAATTGCTTCATTCTCATCCTAGGGCTATAGGGCAAGCCTGTGGTAAAAATCCATTACCCATTATTATTCCTTGTCACAGGGTCGTGGCCAAAAATGGCTTAGGTGGCTTTGCTTTAAGTGCCGATGATCAACATTTGCAAGTTAAACGTTTTTTATTGCAACTGGAAGGTGTGTTGTAATGCGCCACTCTTTTTTATCACAACCTGAATTAATTGACCGATTCTTGGAGCATTTGTGGCTACAAGAGCGCTTATCAGAGAATACCTTGGCCAGTTATAAGCGGGATCTCAATAAGGTTGCCACGCGCTTAGAAACGGCTGGCATGTACTTCATGGATACCGATGACAGCACATTGGCCGATGCCATTTTTCATGAACATGAAAAACCCTCATCACAATCTCGGGCTTTATCAGCTTGTCGGCGATTGTACCAATATTTGATTGAATACCAATACATACAGCAAAACCCCATTGAGTTTTTAAAAGCGCCTAAAAAAAGCCAACACCTACCCAGTTATATTAGCGAAGACCAAGTAGAGGCTTTATTGATGGCACCAGATCAAAGCAATCACCATGGTTTGCGAGATTACGCCCTATTGGAGGTCATGTACGCAACAGGTATGCGTGTTAGTGAGGCTGTGCACATTCGCATCAACGAAATTGATTTGCAGCGAGGCATTGTCGCCACCATTGGCAAAGGCAATAAACAACGCCTGGTTCCATTAGGTGAACAGGCTTGTCAGGCGGTGGTGGATTATTTTAACCAATCACGTCCTGTTTATTTGAATCATTTGGCTTGTGATTATTTATTCGTTAGCCAAAAAAAAGGTGGAATGACTCGGCAATTGGCCTGGATGATTGTCAAGCGTTATGCCAAAGATGTGGGCATTAACAATATTAGTCCGCACAGCTTACGCCATGCTTTTGCCACCCATTTGGTCAATCATGGTGCTGATTTACGTGTGGTACAAATGCTTTTAGGCCATGCAGATATCAGCACCACACAAATTTATACCCATGTTGCCAATGAACGACTCAAACAAATTGTGCTTGAGCATCACCCTCGGGCTTAACCTAGATGAGCGAAAGAAAAATTATCCACGTGGACATGGATGCCTTTTATGCCTCGGTTGAATTAAAAAATCGGCCCGAGTTAAAAGGCTTACCTGTTGTTGTGGCTTGGGATGGTGCTCGCTCGGTGATTTGTGCTGCTTCATATGAGGCGAGACGATATGGCTTACGCTCTGCCATGCCGGTATCCAAAGCCAAGCAACTGTGTCCTAAGGCCATATTCATCCCCCCTAATTTTTTGGCTTATCGGCAAATATCTCAGCAAATACATGGGATATTTCATCGCTATACCGATTTGATTGAACCATTGTCTTTGGATGAAGCTTATTTAGATGTCACCCACAATAAAACAACCTTAACGAGCGCCACTTGGTTAGCGCAAAACATTCGAGCAGATATTTTCAATGAAACGGGTTTAACTGCCTCAGCTGGTATTGCACCCAATAAATTTCTGGCGAAGATTGCATCTGATTGGAACAAGCCAAATGATCAATTTGTTATTTCGCCCAAAGACATTGCTGATTTTTTACCTGCTTTGCCCTTGGCTAAAATCCCTGGCGTGGGTGAAAAAACCTTAACCAAGATGAATCGACTGGGCTGGCAAAATATTGCCGATATTTCTGCTTTGAGTGCGGGTGAATTGACGCACCATTTTGGTCGTTATGGGTATCGCTTGTACAATTTAGCCCGTGGTATTGATGAACGTGCAGTGCAAAATGAACGAGATTTACAACAAATATCGACTGAAACCACCTTTATACAAGATTTGTGGCTCAATCAATTGAGCACACCTTTGGCATCTTTGTGCCAAAATCTATGGCAACAAAGCCAAAAGAAAAATGTATGGGGCAAGACCATTACCTTAAAACTCAAAACAACCCAATTTCAAACCATTACTCGATCATTGTCTTTTGCCAATGCACTCATGCAAGAAAGCGACTTGTATCAAGCGGCTTTAAATTTATTGCAAAAAATAGATGGTAAAAACACCAATCAATACCGTTTATTGGGTATAGGATTAAGTCACTTACAAACCTTGCCTGAATTAGAGCAACAACTTAATTTAAACTTATTTGATTCCCCAATTAACCCGACCGATTAAAGCCAAATCATGTTCCTACAATTGCTACGGGCCAAGCAACAAGCTTATCGCCACCACATTAACCAACATTTCCCAAGTTTATTAACACCCAGAACCATTGACAGCCACAAAGGCACATTTGGCAATGTTGCCATCATTGGCGGCACAACTGGCATGAGCGGCGCCGTTGTTTTGGCAGCCCAAGCGGCATTGATGAATGGATGCGGTCGAGTGTGGTTAGGCTTTTGCCAAGAGACCACTCCAATACCATTTGTGGTTGAGCAACCAGAATTAATGCTGCAAACAGCAGGACAATTGCAATCCCATCGAGATTTAACGACGATTGGCATCGGCTGTGGCATGGGCACACACGCCACCAGTGAAGCACTCCTAAAGCAATGGCTTATAATGCCTAGCCAACACAAAGTATTGGATGCCGATGCATTAAATATCCTCGCCAAATGGCAAACCATGCCCAATCACAATGGGCTTTGTGTATTGACACCTCACCCACTGGAAGCTGCCCGATTGCTGCAAACCGATACCGATAGCATCAACACCAATCGCCTAGCTGCAGCCCATTCATTGGCACAGCAATACCAAGCATGGGTGGTTTTAAAAGGTCACCAAACCATTGTGTGCAACCCCAATGGTTGGTTTTACCAAAACAATAGTGGCAGCCCTGCCCTAGCAACGGCAGGTAGCGGTGATGTATTAACAGGCATGATCAGCAGCTTGTTAGCACAAGGTCTAATTGTCGGTGAAGCCATTTGTGCTGCGGTATGGTTACATGGTGCTGCGGCTGAGATTTTACAAACCAATGGCATTGGACCCATTGGTTTAACCGCCCATGAAATTGCTGGTGCAGCTAGATTTATACGCAATCAACTTATTTATTCTGAACAGGTTTAAGACCATGAGAACACCTTATTTTGTATTATTTGCCACCAGTTTATTACTGTTAACCGCTTGCTCAGAAAAAAGCAAACCAGACATTTCCGTCTACAAGCAACAGTTTATCCATACCTGTATGAAACCGATTCGTGGCACCAACCAAATGAAAGCACAAGTTGAAAACTTCTGTGCTTGTTCCTTTGATGCCATGGTCAAAGAATATGGCAATGAAGCTGCACTGATAGATGCTGAGAAAAAAGTCGCCACCAAAGACCTTGCTGCCACCCAAAAAATGGAAAGTATTAGCGAAACAGCCAGTTTGCAATGCAAGCAACATCTGCCACAATAAAGCCAATCTATTCAGCAAGGATTAAAATCCAAGGACCAATCAACAGCATGATTGGTCTTTGGACTGTATTGTTTACTGGGCAATGTTAGCACTGGCTACCAAGCCAACCTTAACCATGTTAAATAATGATGATACCCAGACAATTAACCAACACCATTATGTTGACTCCATTTTCTGCATCAGATAAAGCAGCATTTTTAGCAAATGATTTCCCCTTACTCGGGCTCTCGGGTAAAATGGTTCCTCTTTTCTCTTTTGTTGAATTTGGGCAATGCTAAGTTATCGCCACGCATTTCATGCCGGCAATCATGCCGATATTTTGAAACACCTGTGTTTGTTCTGGGTGCAATCGTATTTTAATCAAAAAGACAAACCCTATTGGTATGTTGATACCCATGCTGGTATTGGCTTGTATCACCTAAAAAGTGAATCTGCCCAAAAGGTGGGTGAACACACTGATGGTATCGCCCGTTTACGCAATACCCCTAATTTACCACCTGAACTACAAGAATTTTTAATGGCAGTTGATGGTGACTTACCCAGCCCTGCACATGATTTTTATTGTGGCTCACCTTGGTTAGCAGCTAGCCAATTGCGCAACACTGACAAAATGCGCTTATTTGAACTGCATCCACAAGATGTCGGCTTTTTAAGCAACAATATGCGTGAGAATCCATTGACCAAAAACATCACAGTCAATCAACAAGATGGTTTTCAAGGTCTACTATCACTATTGCCACCACCCACTCGACGTGCAGTGGTACTAATTGACCCGCCTTATGAAGTCAAAAGCGATTATCAACAAGTGATTAAAACCTTGCAAGCAGCACTTAAACGATTTAGCGCGGGCTGTTATTTAATTTGGTATCCTGTGCTATCACGCCAAGAAAGCCAACAGTTTCCTCAACAATTGGAAAAACTTAGCCCTGATAATTTTGTCCATGTTCAATTGCATGTCCATGCCCCCAAAGCCGATGGTTTTGGGATGCATGGTAGTGGCATGATGATTATCAATCCACCTTATACTCTCGCTGAACAATTGAAAACGGTTTTGCCCACTTTGGTGGATGTATTGGCGCAAGACAAAACAGCACACTTTAAACTTAATTATAATATTCGTTAATCACACGAACACCTTGTAAGGATTTTTGCAATGCTACACCAAAATTTAGCCGATTTTTTACCACAGCACATTCAAGAACACCATTTACCAAGCGCTTTGGGTGATGTGGTACAAAGTGTTGTGAATGCTTGTTTGGACATCAGTGACAAAGTGCGTGAAGGGGCTTTGGCAGGCATTATCGGCGCTGCTGGTACAGGCAATATCCAAGGTGAAGACCAACAAAAACTAGACGTCATTGCCAATGACATCATGATTGATAATTTGAATCGCAATGCTGCTGTAGCAGGTTTAGCTTCAGAAGAAGAGGATTCTTTTGTCGCTGCCAATGCCAATGGACAATACTTGGTATTATTCGATCCACTTGATGGCTCATCAAATATCAATGTTAATATTTCTGTGGGCACCATTTTTTCTATTTTGCAAAAACCAGCCGGCGAATTAACCACGGAATCATTTTTGCAAAAAGGCCGTGACCAAGTGGCCAGCGGCTATGTGTTATATGGCCCACAAACCCAAATGGTTTTGTGTTTAAAACATGGCGTCTTTGTCTTTACCTTAAACCAAGAACACCAATTTATTTTAACCCAATTGCAACCTGTGGTACCACATGCCACCCAAGAATTTGCCATCAACATGTCCAATCAACGCCATTGGGAAGAGCCTATGCAAGGCTATATCGCCGAACTATTGGCAGGCAAAGATGGTGTGCGTGGTAAAAACTACAATATGCGCTGGGTCGCTTCAATGGTTGCTGAAATCCACCGTATTTTGATGCGTGGTGGCTTATTCACTTACCCCAAAGACAAACGTGACCCCAAAAAAGCAGGCAAATTACGCCTCATGTATGAAGCCAACCCATTGAGTCTCATTATTGAACAAGCTGGTGGTATGGCAACCAATGCCCATGACAATATTTTGGATTTAGCACCAGAAGGTCTACACCAACGTGTGGCGGTGATTTTAGGCAGTGCTGAAGAAGTTAATTACATTACCAACAAACACAAAAATAGTTAATCTGAAGGAGATGGCAATGCAAGGTGGATGTTTGTGTAAACAAGTCACTTATGAAGTAGACGAATTGGGCATAATGAAATTTTGCCATTGCCGCACCTGTCAATTGGCACAAGGTGCACCTTATATCGCTGCTGCCGCTGTGAAACGTGAGCACTTTCGTTGGTTAAGTGGTGAGGATTTATTGAATACCTATGAATCCAGCCCAGGCAAAAAACGCTATTTTTGCTCACACTGTGGTACACCATTGTTAGCAGACAAACAAAGCCTACCCCATCTGGCTTTGCGTGTTGTAACACTTAATGAAGACCCCAATATTCGACCTTCTGAACACATCTGGTTACAAGATGCATGCCCTTGGACACAAGATGACGAAGCATTACCTCGTTTTGAAAAAATACCCAACCACTAATCGAAGAAAGGCTGTCATGAAAAAATTATTATTGGCTTTGACCTTGGGCGCATCCTTAGGTGCGATGGCTCAACCTGTTGCCACCATTCAAACCAATGTAGGCACCATTAAAGTCCAATTGGCACAAAAAGAAGCCCCAAAATCAGTGGCTAATTTTATCCAATATGCCAATAGTGGTTACTACAATGGCACCGTTTTTCACCGTGTTATTGATGGCTTTATGGTACAAGGTGGTGGTTTTGATGCCAAAATGAATCAAAAAACACCCAATGCACCCATTATTAATGAAGCAGCCAATGGTTTGAAAAACCAAATAGGTACGCTTGCTATGGCACGCACCAGCGAGCCAAACTCAGCCACCAGCCAATTTTTTATCAATGTTGCCAATAATGGCTTCTTAGATTACAAAAACAGCAGTGCTCAAGGCATTGGCTATGCAGTTTTTGGCAAAGTCATTAGTGGCATGGACGTGGTCAATAAAATCGCCAAAGTACCAACCGGTAACCAAGGCATGCACGAAAACGTGCCCAATAAACCCATTATTATTCAAAAAGTAAGCATTCAAAACTAATTAACACGATAACATAAGGAAATGAAAATGATTAAATTACACACGAATTTTGGCGTCATCGGTATTGAAGTAGACCATGACAAAGCCCCTATCACTGCTAAAAACTTTGAAACTTATGTAACAGAAGGTTTTTACGATGGTACTATTTTTCACCGCATTATCAATAACTTTATGATTCAAGGCGGCGGCTTTGACCAAAATATGGTACAAAAAGATGGTCATGCTCCTATCCAAAATGAAGCAGCAAATGGCTTGAAAAATGACAAGTACACCATCGCCATGGCACGCACCATGCAACCACATTCTGCTAGCAGCCAATTTTTTATCAATGTAACAGATAACGACTTTTTGAACTTCCGTTCACCAGATGCCAATGGCTTTGGCTATTGTGTATTTGGTAAAGTGGTTGAAGGCCAAGACGTTGTGGATGCCATGAAAGTAGTTAAAACAGGCAATAGCCATGGTCACCAAGATGTCCCTGTTGAAGCTGTGATCATTACCAAAGCTGAATTGGTATAATCTGTTTCTGAGTGATAAAAAACGCCAACAAGTTGGCGTTTTTTATTGGATTTATTTCTGATGGTATTGGCGTGATAAGCTGTGTACCGCATCAACCAAGATTTTGGCATTTTCAGGTGGGGTAAATTGGTTAATACCATGACCCAAATTAAACACATGACCATTGCCATGACCAAAACCAGCCAAGATACGAGCCACTTCAGCTTCAATTCGTTCTGGTGTACCAAACAAAGCAAATGGATCAAAATTGCCTTGCAAAGCCACTTTGCCACCAACACGCTTTTTCGCATCCGCAATATTACAAGACCAATCCAAACCCAAAGCATCTGCACCAATATCACTCATGGCTTCTAACCATTGACCACCGCCTTTGGTGAAAACAATGATAGGCACTTGACGACCATCTGCTTCACGCTTTAAACCTGCCACAATACGTTGCATGTATTGCAAACTAAAGATTTTAAAAGCATCATCGCTTAACACACCGCCCCAAGTATCAAAAATTTGTACCGCTTGTGCACCAGCATCGATTTGCAAATTCAAATAATCAATGACTGAATCAGCCAAAATACCCAATACATGGTGCAATAAATCAGGGCGCGAGTACATCATGGTTTTGATGGTACGAAAATCTTTACTGCTACCCCCTTCAATCATGTAGCAAGCCAAGGTAAATGGACTGCCTGAAAAACCAATCAAAGGCACACGACCATTCAATGCCTGACGACTACTACTGACAGCATCAAAAACATAGCGCAATTGATTCATGTCTGCTTTGGGTAATGCCATAATGGCTTTTTCATCACGCAATGGGCGCTCAAACTTAGGGCCCTCACCTTCAGCAAAGTATAAGCCCAAACCCATTGCATCGGGAATAGTCAAAATATCCGAAAATAAAATGGCCGCATCCAAATCAAAGCGTTCTAAAGGCTGAATGGTCACTTCAGTAGCCAACTCGGTATTTTTACACAAAGACAAGAAATCACCCGCCAAAGAACGAGTTGCTCGGTATTCAGGCAAATATCGCCCTGCTTGACGCATCATCCACACTGGGGTGTAATCAACAGGTTGATTTAAAAGTGCGCGCAAAAAAATATCATTTTGTAATGGTGCCATTTTCATCCGTTTCGTTCAACAAAGCTCAACATGCCAAAAGCAAAGCGACATTATAACCGAAACACTTACAACTGGGCTGATTTAGACCAAGCGACCATCAAATACCATGGTAACTGTGTTAGAATTTCATCCTTACCATCGCCCTATTTTTCATTGAAAAGAGATGCCATGCCACAAGATTTTCGCCAACCATCTTCTTACCATGAAGATGTACAAAGCCCATTGCAACAAAATGCCAGTTTTAAGAATTTTACAATTGCCACCTATGCCGTTTTCTTGATCGGCATTTTCTTGTCCATGGGAATTGCCAGCATTGTTGGAGTCATTATGGCCTATGTCAAACGAGATGAAATGGCTGGTAGTTTATATGAATCACACATGACATACCTGATTCGTACCTTTTGGTTTACCCTATTGGGAACGATGATTGGCCTATTAACCTTGATTATTTTAATTGGCTTTCCCATTTTGATGCTGGTTTGGATTTGGTCTATTTATCGTTTGGTATTGGGTCTGATTCGTGTCAACGACAATCGGGCGGTTAATCCTTATCGCTGGTTTGCCAATTAAACCCTCCCTCTTCAATCCGATATTTCGCCATGTGCCAATTCAAATAGCATGGCGTTTTTTATGGGCCCAAACCATGATCCACACCCCACACGATTTATCACCACAATCCAAAATCTTATTTGATGTTGATAACCATCAAGCTGCATATTACTTCAGCGAACACTTTGACAATTACTCACTAGAAGCCAGACACTTAACCACTTCCCAAGAGAATGCGCCAATGCTTTTGGCCATACCGGGTAGTTTATCTGATTACAGCTCACTCAATGCCTTGTTATACCACCTACAAAATCAAGGTATACAAT